>JAITHS010000013.1 GCA_031279875.1 Tannerella sp. | reverse complement strand
GTATAACAAATTTCAGATGCATTTGTTCCGGAAGCAGATATAGATTCAGAAACAAATTTCTTCCTGCATTATATCTATAACAACATTATTAATAACGTATTACATGAATAAAGAAATGGATTCTTTGCAGAAAAAATTTTATCCGGTTTGAACACCCTACCCGCAGGGACGACACTTTATTAACCGGTGACTTTAGTCTCCGGTGAGAAGAGTCATATCTACAATAGTCCCGCATGGGACGACACTTGGTTACACCGCATACAATGTTTGTGCCGAAAACCGCTTGCAGGGTTTTAAAACCACTGCAAGGGTTTTGGGTACCGTCATTACCTATCGTAGGGGCTACCATTCCTGCTCGCAATGACGAGGTGCTTTCTGCTTTCTGCAAGACGGTTTGCGTTATGTCGGCGTATCATTTTGTTGCACTGTTGCGGCGAGGATACGTTCGGTAGCGCCGGAATTGCCGATTACGAAGTTTTTGGAGGCGGCACCGGAGCGGAGGCGTTTGTCATCGTTACACATCAAGTCGTCAATACATTTACTATATTGTTCGGCACTGTCAACACTAATGCCGCCGCCGCAGGCAATGAGGTCGCGTGCTTCCTTAAACTTATGATATTTTGGTCCGAAGACTACCGGAACGCCGTAAACAGCCGCTTCAAGAGTATTATGGATACCTTTGCCGAAGCCACCGCCGATGTAGGCGAGCGTGCCGTAACGATATATCGACGACAGCAGCCCGAAACTGTCGATTATCAGGCAGTCGCACGTTTTCAACGCCTCGCTGTCGGCTTCCGAAAGCCTTACCGACGGGCGTCGCAGCATTGAGTGCAGATACAGCAGATGCTCTCGGTGTATTTCGTGCGGTGCAATTATCATTTTCAAGTCGGGATGAGCGTTGAAATAAGGGATAAGTATTTCTTCGTCTTCCTGCCACGTGCTTCCCGCTACGATTACATGTTTGGCGTCGAGCGTAAAAGTCTCTATTTCAGGGATATGACGGGCGTTGTCGCATACTTCCAATACTCGGTCAAAGCGTGTATCGCCGCAAACGTCAACATTTGTAATTCCGTATTTTTCAAGCAGTTGCTTTGAGGCTTCGTCTTGAACAAAAAGTCGTTCGTAGCAATATAGCACCTTGCGATACCATTTGCCGTAACTGTGGAAAAACAACTGGTCGGGACGAAATATCGCCGAAATGAGATATGTTTTGATGCCGCGACGTTTCAATTCGGTGAGATAGTTAAGCCAGAACTCGTATTTGATGAAAAAGGCGATGTAAGGATTAGCTAAATTGAGGAACTTTTTTACCTTATATGGCTCATCAAAAGGCAGATAGCATATCACATCGGCACCGTCGTAGTTTTTGCGCACTTCGTATCCCGAAGGCGAAAAAAAGGTTAACAGTATCTTATATTGCGGATACCTTGCTCTGATGGCTTCCATCATAGGTCTGCCTTGCTCAAACTCGCCTAACGAAGCGGCGTGAAACCAGATATAGCGTGCCGAACGGTCGATATTCTTGCGCAGAATGCCGTTGGTATGCCATTGTCCGAGCCGCGTCATGCGGGCTTTGCGGTTGAAAAACGACGCTATCTCGGTCGCTACGGCGTATAGATGTAGTGCGAAGGTGTACAACATTATCGTGGTTAGTTATTAGTTATTAGAGAGTGTTTCGATGCCGCGCTTGATTCGTCTCAACGTTTCGTCTTTGCCGATGGCTTCGGTAAGGTGGAATATTTGCGGGCCTATTCCTTGTCCTACAAGCGTCAAGCGGACGGCATTCATGATGTTGCCGAGATTGTATCCTTTTGATTCTATCCACTTTTTAACATATTCTTCCGTGCCTTCAACATCAAACGGCTCTCGTTTGCGTAGTATTTCCATCAACTCGGAAAGTTGTTCTGCGCTGTCTTCTTTCCATCTTTTGGCGCGTGTTTTGTTGTCATATTCGGTCGGCGCAACGAAGAAATAATACGTCAGTCCCCATAGTTCGCCTACAAAATTGACGCGCTCTTTCATCATGCCCACAATCTTTTCTACATAAGTCTTTTGGGCATTAACGCCATGACTTTCGAGTATTGGAATAAACATTTCCGCAATATCGCTGTCGCTGCGGCGTTGGATGTACTGATGATTAAACCAGCGCACTTTCTCGTGGTCGAACTTGGCACCGCTGCGGCTACAACGCGACAGGTCGAAGAGCGTCGTCAGTTCGTCAAGGCTCATTATTTCGCGGTCGTCGCCCGGATTCCACCCCAGCAAAGCAAGGAAGTTGACTACCGCTTCCGGCAGATAGCCGCTTTCGCGATAGCCGGATGAAATTTCGCCGCTTTTAGGGTCGTGCCATTCGAGCGGAAAGACGGGGAAGCCTAAACGGTCGCCGTCGCGCTTGCTCAATTTGCCTCCGCCTTCGGGTTTGAGCAACAGCGGCAGATGAGCAAACTTGGGCATCGTTTTTTCCCATCCTAAATATCGGTAGAGCAATACGTGCAGCGGCGCGCTCGAAAGCCACTCTTCGCCGCGTATGACGTGTGTGATTTCCATCAGATGGTCGTCAACAATATTGGCAAGATGATATGTCGGTAAGCCGTCGGACGACTTAAACAGCGCCTTATCATCTATTATTGAGGAGTTTATCACCACCTCGCCACGTATCAGGTCGTTGACACGGATGTCTTCGTCCGGCTCTATCTTGATGCGGACAATATATCGTGCGCCCTCGTCAAGCAGCCTTGAAACTTCGTCGGCAGGTAGCGTCAGCGAGTTGCGCATTTTCATCCGCGTAGTCGCATCATACTGAAAATTAGGCGTTTCGTTCTTTGCCGCTTCGAGTTCTTCCGGCGTATCGAAAGCGTAATACGCCAGACCTGTGTCAAGCAACCGGTCAACATACCGGCGATAGATGTTTTTGCGCTCGCTCTGGCGGTATGGACCGTAGTCGCCGCCGTAACCCACGCCCTCGTCAAAATTGATACCAAGCCACTTAAATGCCTCAATGATATACTCTTCGGCTCCGGGTACAAATCGTTGCTGGTCGGTATCTTCAATCCTTAAAATCATTTGACCGCCGTGCTGACGCGCAAAAAGATAGTTATACAAAGCAGTCCTGACGCCTCCGATGTGTAGCGGGCCTGTCGGACTTGGTGCAAAACGCACTCTAATTTTGTTTTCTGCCATATTAATAGTTCTCTATTGACGCCGCAAAGGTACGGATAAAAAAAATATTTAAAAAAAATCATTAATAATATTTCATGTTTAGAAAATTATTTGTACCTTTGTAGTGTACAATAACAGCAAAATAAACATTTAAATTCAACGTTCATGGAAAATTTAGATAAAAGTTTAACGCCGACACCTCCCGCAATAGAAGCGGGGAATGTTGTAAAAGTTGCCGTCAAAAAAAGAAAAAGACGTAAAAACAAACGTCGAAAGTTGTGGATGATACCGGCAATAATCCTTGTGGCGTTTCTGATTTGGTTTTTCTATAAAGATAGTTTCGGAACAGGTGGTAAGAACACCGGATTTGTCAACATTACCGGTGATACGGAGACGAGGGGACAAGGGGATGAGGGGACGGCAGAACAATTACAAATTACAAATTACGAATTACGAGACGAGGAGACAAGTGGACAAGGGGATGAGGGGACGAGTGGACAAGGGGATGAGGGGACGAGGAAATTTCCATATCAATCCGGTGTAGCATATCCTGCCCAGCGCTTTAAACATGGCACCGGCGAATTTTACAAACCCGACCCGGAAGTTGTTGAACTGGCGCGCGTTTTGCAAGATAATCCTGATGTTAAAATTGCTATCTACGGATATGCGGATTCTTCCGGTAATTCGGTTGATATGAACAACTGGATAGCGGAAAAACGTGCCAAATGGGTTTACAACTACCTGATATCCAAAGGCATAGAAGCAAGTCGCCTTTCTTATGAAGGCAAAGGGGTTTCTACAAAATACCCTGACGACGCCGATAACCGCCGAACAGAATTTATAATACGGTAAACGATTATGAAAAGCAAACGTCCGACTTACCGTCATTTTGAAACAAAATCTTCAAGATTATACCGTCATTTTGAAACAAAATTATTGTCTTTGTACCGTCATTTTAAAACAACAATATTATGTTTCAAAGAGATATAATGGAAAATTTGAAGCGTTGGGCTGTAAAACCTAAACGAAAGCCGCTCATATTGCGCGGTGCAAGGCAGGTTGGTAAAACAAGTCTGGTTGATGAATTCGGTAAAAATTTTGAGATTTACATCAAAATAAATCTCGAAAACGCAGAACACATCAAACTTTTTGACGACTATGTAAATATGGAAACATTGCTTGCCGGAATTTTTCTAACAAAAAATATTCCGCGCAGAAATGTACCGACGTTGATTTTCATTGACGAAATCCAATACTCGCCACGCGCAGTTATGCTTTTGCGCTATTTTTATGAGGAATATGACGATATTCACGTCGTTGCGGCAGGCTCGCTTTTGGAAACGCTGATTGATGTACATATTTCATTTCCGGTCGGGCGAGTGGAATATTTGGCTGTGCGACCGTGCAATTTTTGCGAATTTCTGGGCGCGCTTGGCAAGACGGAACTTGAAAAAACGGTTAGAGAACTTTCGATTCCGTCGGGGGGCGCCGTTCATTCCTTAATAATGAATTTATTCAACAGTTTTACACTTGTTGGCGGAATGCCTGAAATTGTGGCTGCTTATGCTGAAAACAGAGATATTGTAGGTTTATCCTCAATTTACAATACTTTACTTGAGAGTTATCGCGATGATGTTGAAAAATACGCTCAAAATGAGACGATGAAACACGTTATAAGATATATTCTCAAGGAAGGCTGGATGTATGTGGCTCAACGTATCACGTTAGGTGGTTTTGCAGGTTCAGCGTATAAAGCGCGAGAAATGGGCGAAGCGTTCAGGACATTGGAAAAAACGATGCTGCTCGAACTTGTGTACCCGTCAACCGAAACACAATTGCCGGCTCCGTCAGAACAAAAACGCGCTCCCAAACTGTTTTGGCATGATGTTGGTCTTGTCAATTATGCCGCTAATATCCAGAAAGAAGTGTTTGGAGCAAAGGATATTCTTGACGCTTATCGAGGTGAAATTGCAGAACAGATTGCAGCACAGGAACTTTTGTCTCACGAAACGCACGTTTCATCATATCGGAAATTTTGGGTTAGAGACAAACAAGGTTCCGATGCAGAGGTAGATTTTGTTTGGCAGCGCGATAGTCAACTTATCCCAATCGAAGTAAAATCGGGACATAACGCCAAACTCAAATCACTGCATCTCTTTATGGATGAAGCATATCACGACATTGCAGTAAGAGTTTGGTCGCAACCGTATTCTGTTGATGAAGTTACAACTCAAAAAGGGAAGAAGTTTCGATTGATAAACTTACCGTTCTATTATGTCGGATTATTGGAAAAAGTTTTGTCTGGTTTTTAAACGTTTTTAAACAACAATATTATGAATAAAATATTAACGGATTAGGGTGTTTAAATAAGGATACGACGTCAACAGAAAAGTACAGAATACCACAAACGAGGTATTGCAGAGACAAAAAAACCGCCGTACCTTTGCGGCGAAATATTAACAAAAAAAGCGCCCTCTCTCATACCTGATAGCATTGGAATTGAGAGGACGCGACTAAAAAACTAAACTGAAATCGTGGCAAAAGTAGTAATTAATTTTCAAAAAAGCAAATGGTCACTATTATATGTGGCATTTTTCGTGATTTTTTCTTCTCTTCCGTCATTTGCTCAGCAATCACAGACGAAGATTGAAGGAAAAGTATTAGACGCAAAAACAGGTGAGACCATCGTCGGTGCCAGCGTTCAGATCAAAAGTGACAAAACGGGAACCGATACCGATATTAACGGAGCGTTCACGCTCGCCGTCAAATCGTTCCCTGCTACTCTGACGGTCAGCTACATAGGCTACCGTACCGAAGAGGTGGATATATACGAGTACGCAGATCCGTTGGAAATCAACCTTACGGAAAGCGGCAATATCCTCAATGAGGTTGTAGTTATCGGATATACCACTCAACAGCGAAAATCTATCAGTGGAGCTATTACAACCGTTTCATTCGGCGAAGTAAACACGAATCAAGCAGACCAGGACCTTGCCAAGTTGCTGCAAGGCAAAGCTGCCGGAGTTCAGATCACTTCCACTTCCGGGATGCCCGGAGGAGGCGTTTCGCTTATAATACGCGGCAACAACTCTATCGGAGGAAGCGTAAGTCCGCTGTATGTAGTTGACGGCGTTTTTTACAATGCAGGCATTCCTGTTACCGGAGGAGGAGGAAATTTACTTTCAAGTCCGCTTGCAGACATCAATCCGGCCGATATTGAGAGCATTTCATTGCTTAAAGACGCCAATGCAACTGCCATTTACGGTTCGCAAGGTTCAAACGGAGTTGTAGTAATTACAACAAAACGAGGAGCAAAAAACACCGCTTCACGCATCAATCTTTCGATAACGCAAGGATGGGCTAATGCCGCAAAACAATGGAAAGCCGTATCCGGCCCAGAAACCGGACAATTGCTTTATGAATCATGGGCAAATACGGCTCAGGAGAACGGACAAACTTTGGAGTATTATCTCAACAGCCAGAAACCAACTAATTGGGATATTGTTTTTCCACACAAAAATCCTGACGGCACGCCGGATTTCAGCCGCAACAATATTGCCGATTTGCCGACTTATGACCGCATCAGCGACTTATTTCAGACGGCTAATGTTTCTGATTATCAACTGTCAATATCAGGAGGCGACGCTAAAAGCAATCACTATGTTGCTGTTGGCTACGCAGGTCAGGAAAATATCATAAAGCCCAATTCTTTCCGACGTTTTTCCGGCAGAATCAATTATGACAACAATATTACAAGCAAACTTAAAGTAGGAACAAGTTTCAGTCTGGCTCGCACCGAAAGAGCAAAAGTTAGAAACAGCGATAACGATCCGGGAGGAATCATCAACAACGCTATCTTTCCGCGCTCGTTTCTGCCTGTATTCGACGAAAACGGCAATTATCTGAGCCACGCAACTTTCAATAATCATCTGAAAGTTATCAAACATCTTGATAACAATTATGTAACATGGCGCAATACCGTAAATTTATATGGAGAGTATGCCTTTTTACCCGAATTGAAATACAGAAGCAGTTGGAGTTTTGACTATACCAACAATCTCTCCCGCAGTTTTTCCGATTTTGCGCTCAGCAATACAGGTTCGGCAAGTGCAAACAGCAATTTAAGTTTGATATATACCGCCGAACAACTGCTGACTTATGTGAAGTCGTTTTCAAAAAAACATGACGTCAATTTCCTGCTTGGAAATACGGTCAATGTATCTCAATCGCAAAACGTCGGATCAAGTGGAAGCGACTATATTTTTGATGTGTTGAAAGAAGTTTCTTCTGCTGCAAACACATCAGGAAGCTCGTCGAGAAGCGAAAGCCGTCTGGTCTCTTTCTTCGGCAAAGGCGGTTATACTTACGACAATAAATATACGTTTGAATTTAGTTTGAGAGCCGATGGCTCGTCTCGCTTCGGTAAAAACGTGCGTTGGGGATATTTTCCCGCAGGAGGCATTTCTTGGAATGCAGGTCAGGAAGACTTTATCCGCAATCTCCGCATTTTTGACGCTTTAAAATTTCGCGCTTCTTTCGGATATTCCGGTAATCAAAACGGCATCGGAAATTATGACGCCCTTGGAATATGGTCGGCAAGTTCGCAATCATATCTCGACCAGCCGAGTTTGTCGCCGGGGCGTCTGGCAAATCCTGAACTGACATGGGAAACAACTCAGCAAGCCGACATCGGATTAGAGTTTGCAATATTGAAAGATCGCCTCAACGTTGATATAGACGTTTATCGAAAATATACGACAAACGGCATTCAAAGCGTTGCCGTGCCTTCACGCAGCGGCTATGCTTCGGCAACGCGCAATTACAGTGAAATAAGCAATAAGGGTATTGAATTTACTCTGCAGTCTATAAATTACAAGACAAAAGCATTCAAATGGACTACCGAATTTAATATCTCGGCAAATCGCAATAAAATAGAAAAGATTCCACAAGAGCAAACTATGGGAGCGACAAATCGCGGTACGTCAATCCTTAGGGAAGGCTATCCCGTAAATTCGTTTTTTCTTTACAAACAGCTCTATGTTGACCCGCAAACAGGAAATGCTGTGTATGACGATGTAAATAAAGACGGTTATATTACATACGACGACCGCCAAATTGTTGGCAGTGCAAACCCTAATTTTACAGGCGGTCTTACTAATACAGCCACGTGGAAAGATTGGGAATTTAACATCTTCTTTTATTTCACACAGGGAAATGAATTGCTGAATATGCAAGACTTATTTCTTGTTCACGGCGGAACCCAGAACGGTATCGGTTTCTTTCCCCAACAGTTGAAGCGGTGGCAAAAACCGGGCGACATTACTGATATTCCAAAAATGACGAAATATAACCTAAATCCTACTGCAAATAATTCCGCTGCAAATAATTATACCGGACAAGTGGCAAATTTAAGTAGCCGATATTTGGACGACGGTTCGTTTCTCAGACTCAAAAACCTCTCCATCAGTTACAATTTGCCGAAATCGGCAGTTTCGTGGCTTCATCTGAATCGCGTCAAAACGACTTTTTCTGCCAGCAATCTTTGGATTTTGACTAACTACAAAGGCCTTGATCCTGAAGTCAGCGCTCAAAGCGAAAATCAGAATACTGCCGGATATGACTGGGCTACTGTGCCTCAACCGCGAACTTTTGAAATTAAATTAAACGTAACATTTTAAAAAATAAAATTTTTATGAACAAATACATTTTTCTGTTGGTCATTTCTTCTGTTGCGATTATCTCGTGCGAAGATTTTCTTGACCTCAAACCTACCAATTCGCTGATAGCCGACAACGCTGTTTATGATGCAAAAACGGCACGAGCGTTAGTCAATTCGGCTTACTCAAGCCTGAAAAGCTACAACGCCGGTTCAGCAATAATATTGGGCGTGATACCTGCCGACAATGTGTTTTTCGGAGGCAGTCAAAGCCAAAATATAGAACTTGACAACAACGCTTTCACTATCACCAATTCAGCAATCGTGAGCGCTTATCAGTCGCTGTATTCTTTGATTAACAGAACAAATTGGGCTATCAGTGAAATTCCTAAGGTTAAAGATGAAACTTTTGAAACAGGAGAACAGGATAAACTCGTAGGAGAGGCTTATTTTATCAGGGCTTTCGCTTATTTTTATCTTGGACGCAGTTGGGGCGGAGTTCAACTACAACTAACTCCTACAACCGATTTGAACTCGCTTGGAGACATTAAACGAAGTTCTCAGGAAGAAACCTACAATCAGGTATTAGACGATTTAGACAAAGCCGAAAACTTGCTGCCGACCGACAACGCTTCAACCCGCAACCTTTTGCAACACTCAATCGTAAAAGCTTTTAGAGCCAAAGTTCTACTTTATGCCAAACGTTTTGAACAGGCCGAAATGAACGCAACCGAAGTAATCAACAATCCCAAATATGAGTTAGTTAAACCATACAGTGCATTCTTTGAGGTTCCTTTCGGAACGAAAGAGTCGGTATTTGAACTTTCGGCTACAGCCAACAATGCCGGTGTATCCGGGAGCGCATGGTTTCCTGCTTCCGGCACTCCGCGAGGCTCGTATGAATATCGTCCTACGGCAGAGCTTATTTCTCTGTTGAACAACCCTCTCAAAGGCGGAAATCGCAATGCTCTCATCGCCACACGCGGAAGCGACACTTACGGTAATTTGTACCACACAACGTCTCCAAATACAAATCCGGCTTATGTAATTCGCATTGCCGAACTGTATCTTATTCGCGCTGAAGCAAGAGTAAGTAAGGCAAATCCTGATTTTCATGGCGCTATCGCCGACCTGAATGCTGTAAAAAGCAGAGCTGAGGCTGAGCTTTTCTCTGACAACATTGATAAATCCGCTATTTTACAGGCTATATGGGATGAAAGGCGCATAGAATTCGCATTTGAAGCCGACCGCTGGTATGACTTGTCTCGTACCGAACAAGCAGAAAAAGTTTTGGGTGTAAAGAAAGATTTTTGGCTTTTCCCCATCCCTCAAGCAGACGTGCTGTCAGACCCTTCACTTGGAGGTAAAAATAATCCCGGATACTAATTAAATTAAATAATATGAAAGTAAAAATTTTTTCAACAGCAATGTTCCTCTTTATCGCGCTTACGGCTTATGCTCAAGACGATTATTATTTTGCAGGGAAAGGGAAATTAAACTCCCAAATCACTACTCCTGAGGCGTTCTTCGGATTTAAGATCGGCACTTCTCTTGTGCGTTACGACAAGGTGGTGGAATATTACAAACTGCTCGCTTCGCAGTCGGAGAGAGCATCATTTCTGGTTTTCGGAAAATCGTGGGAAGACCGTGAGCAAATAAAATTGTTCGTTACCTCGCCCGAAAATCAGAAAAATCTCGAACAAATACGTCTCGAACATCTTAAACTTATTGATCCGGCGGCTTTGGTTGATATAAAAAGTCAAAAAGTAATAGTTGAACTAAGTTATAATGTTCATGGAGGAGAAATAGCAGGAACAGACGCTTCCGTGTTGGCGGCATACTTCCTTGTTGCTTCGGAAGACAAGGACATTGTAGGCCGATTAAACGAGGCCGTAATCCTTTTGGAACCGGCTCAAAATCCTGACGGGCGCGAGCGTGCCGTTAATTACATCAACGGGTTTCATTCATGGCCTCCTGTAAGCGATCCCGCCGACAGAGAACATGGAAGCGGTATTACTCCACATCGAGGTAATCATTTTTGGAACGATCTTAACCGTGATTGGTTGCCTCTTTCCCAGATTGAAAGTCAAAATCGCGTCGCCTTCTATCATCGGTGGTATCCTAATATTTATCTTGATTTTCACGAAATGGGCAGCGGTAGCACATATTATTTTGAACCATCTCCTCATGGTTCGTGGAACAATATCATTCCTCTGAGCAATTATGAAACGTTGAATGAAATTCTCGCAAAATATTTTTCAAAAACGCTCGACGAGATAGGTTCACTCTACTATACGAAAGAAAGTTTTACTAATCTATCACCGATTTACGGCTCAACTTATCCCGACTATCAAGGCGGAGTAGGAGTTACGCTTGAGGTAGGCTCTACATCGGGCGTTGAACTCGAAACGGCGGCGGGGATAAGAAAGTTTTCAAAAAATTTGAGGGATAATTTCCTCATAAGCATTGCTGCCGTGAGAGCTGCAACAGACAGTAAAGAAGTGTTTCTTGATTATCAAAAAGAGTTTTTCAAGTCGGCATTAACGCAGGCGGATAAACTGCCGGTGAAATCAATTGTGTTCGGAAACAAAAACGACAAAAGTCTTACCGCTCTTTTTCTCAAACATTTATTACAACATAATATTGAGGTATATGAGCTTGCATCTGATTTTTCTCAGGATGAGAAGCAATTTGCAGCAGGAAGCGCTTACGTTGTTCCGCTTCGGCAAAAGCATTTCCGTATTCTCCAATCCATTTTTGAAGAAAACGAGACAAATGCTTATACCGACAAAAACGTTTTTTATGATATTTCCGCTTCAAGTACTGTACACGGTTATGGGATAACGTTTGCCAAATCGAAAACGAAGATAAAAGAAGGCGATAGAATAACAACAAGTCCTGAAATAAAAGGTGCCGTAACAGGACGCTCCGAATTAGCCTACGCTTTCGATTATTATGATTATCTTGCTCCAAAAGCGCTATATTTTCTTCAAGATAACGGAATTAAGGCTCGCGTATCGCAACAGCCGTTTACAAACGTAACCGAACAGGGAAACAAAACATTTGCAGCAGGGACAATAATCATTCCCGTAGCCTATCAAACGCTCTCGTCCGATGATGTATATAAGCTCGTAAACGAGGCCGCAAATCTTGCTAATATCACTGTTTATGCCCTGTCAAACGGATACAGCGCATCAGGCATAGACCTTGGAAGTAATAATATAAGAGTTTTGAAAAAACCGGTAGTCGCTATCATCGGCAACGGATGGCAAAGTATTGGAGAATCTTGGGCTTTGCTCGGCAACACTCACAATATTCCGCTTGTGAAAATAAGCGCTGAAACGGCGGCGAAAGTTGATTTATACAAATACACTTCGATCATTCTTTCCGACGGACAGATTACTCCGCCATTAAGCGAAGAACTTATACGCTGGACAGAGAAAGGAGGCACTTTGATAGCCTTGAGCGGCGCCGTAGAATGGGCGTCGTCAAAATTGCTATCAAATCGTGTCGTCGATTCTACGGCTATCACGCCAAACGTAGCGGCAAGCGCTTCTACTCAGCGCGGCGGCTTTGGAAGAGACAGGCTTGCAGGTATTGTAGTACGTTCCGAACTTAACCTGCAGCATCCGTTATCTTACGGTTTCTCTTCAAAAGATTTCTATACTCTTAAAAACTCTCCGACGGGACTTAACATAACTTCTCCGTCGAACGTTGTACTGAAAATTAACGAAGGCGTTTTGGTTAACGGTTATGCTACTGCCGAAGCCGTATCCAAGTTGAATAACAAGGTGATAATCGCTTCCGCAAGTCGTGGCAGCGGCTCTGTGGTATTGTTTGGCGAATCACCCACTTTTCGCGGTTACTATCTCGCTTCGGGCAGAATATTAACTAACGCATTATTCTTCGGAACAAACAGCGGCGGCGGACGAGAAAGGAATTATGATTGAATTAATTAACGTCAGCAAAATATATAAGTGTAAAAAGTACACTATTACGGCCTTAGACGATATTTCCTTTAAAGCGCCTAAAGGCTCTGTTACCGGCATTATCGGAGAGTCCGGTGCAGGTAAAAGCACCTTGGTACGTTGCGTAAACTTGCTCGAAAGACCGACAAGCGGCAAGGTGGTTATCGACGGTCAAGATCTGATGCAAATGAAAGCGTCGGAACTTACCGCTATCCGCCGAAAAACAGGAATGATTTTTCAGCATTTCAACCTGCTTTCATCTCGAACCGTTAGAGAAAACATTGCTTTTCCGGCGGAAATTGCGCACTTGCCCAAACAGGAAATTCGCATCAAAACCGATGAACTGCTGGCATTAGTAGGATTGGAAGATAAAGCCGACAACTATCCCTCGCAACTGTCGGGAGGACAAAAACAGCGCGTCGCCATAGCGCGAGCGCTGATTAACGAACCTGTGATTTTGCTCTGCGACGAGGCAACAAGCGCTCTTGATCCCGACAGCACCGCAAATATTCTTTCTTTATTGCAGTCTATTAATCAGTCGATAGGATTGACCATCCTGCTTATCACACACGAAATGAAAGTGGTGCGTTCGATTTGCGATAATGTAGTAGTGTTGAGCAGCGGAAAAATTATGGAAAAAGGTTTCGACAATAAATGGTTTTATGATATTTAATTTATGATAGATTTGTTTTTAAAAGGAATTTGGGAAACGTTGATTATGACTTTCGGTGCGGGCTTTTTGGGCTTTGCGGCAGGGCTGCCGATGGGTATTCTGCTTTATACAAGCCGTAGCGGAGGTATAGGCCAAAACAGCGTGATTTACGGCTCTCTGTCGGCTTTTGTAAACGTTTTCCGCGCTATTCCGTTCAT
>JAITHS010000405.1 GCA_031279875.1 Tannerella sp. | reverse complement strand
ACGCTTGCGGATTATCGCGGAATGCCTGTTTTGGAGGTTGGCCCCGGAACAGGCGTGCTGACGCGCTTTCTGTTGGATGAAGGGCATCAACTCTCTGTTGTAGAACTCGATACCGAGTCTATTGATGTCCTCAGACGCGAATTTCCGGCGCTCGACGGCAAAGGACGTATCATCTATGACGATTTTCTGAAGATGAAACTTGATGCGCTGTTCGACACAAAATTCTGTGTAACAGGTAATTATCCTTATAATATTTCTTCGCAGATATTTTTTAAGGTTCTGGAATATCGCGAACAGGTGATTTGTTGTTCGGGCATGATACAGAAAGAAGTTGCCGAGAGGCTTGCTGCCAAGCCGTCGAGCCGCAATTTCGGTATCCTTGCCGCATTAGTTCAGCCATGGTATGATGTAGAATATCTTTTGACGGTCGAGGCGGAGGTGTTTGAGCCGCCGCCGAAAGTTCGGAGTGCCGTTATCCGCATGAGGCGCAACAGTCGCACGGCGCTCGGATGCGACGAAACGCTCTATCGCACGGTAGTGAAAACGGCTTTTAATCAGCGCCGTAAAACGCTTCGCAACTCGCTCAACTCTCTTATCCCAAAACAATGTCCGGTAATGTCTCAACCGTTGTTTGGCCTCCGACCGGAACAGATTGATGTTGAACGATTTATAGAAATAACTAAAATAGTTGAAAATTATGGAAATACGAACAGCTAAGTTTATTATCAGCAATACGGACGTCAAAAAGTGTCCTGCCTCAACGATGCCCGAATACGCCTTTATTGGGCGCTCTAACGTCGGCAAATCGTCGCTTATCAACATGATTACTAATCATAAAGGGCTTGCCATGACGTCTCAAAAGCCGGGTAAAACGCAGTTAATCAATCATTTTCTTATTAATGATGAATGGTATCTTGTTGATTTGCCGGGTTACGGTTACGCTCAGCGAGGCAAAGCCGGTCGCGATAACATACGTCGCATAATAGAGAGTTATATTCTTGACCGTATGCAACTTACATGTCTCTTTGTGTTGCTCGACTGCCGCCACGAGCCTCAAAAGATAGACCTCGAATTTATGGAATGGCTCGGCGAAAACAGCATTCCGTTTGCTATAATTTTTACCAAAACAGACAAGATAAGTCGCGGCAAACTGGGCGAAAACATCAACGCATATTGCGACAAACTGCTTGAAACATGGGCAGAACTGCCTCCGATGCTGACTTCTTCGTCGGAAAAAAAGGAAGGACGGGACGACATTCTTGATTACATCGCTGTGATTAACAAGTCGTTATGAGCAAAAATTTCTTCCTGAGCGCGTACCGGAGGGCGGGCGTCGCGTTTATAGATATTGTTTAGATTTTCGTCTATGTAGCAGGCTTTTACGTTGTCGCGCAGTTGGATTTGCAGGATGTCGGTAATTCGGCGGCGCAAGTCGGGGTCAAGTACGGGAAAAGCCACTTCTATCCGGCGGTTGATATTGCGACGCATCCAGTCGGACGACGTAAGATACACATTTTCAGTGCCGTTGTTGTAAAAATACCACACTCGCGAATGTTCGAGAAACATATCTACCAAGCGTGTGATACGGATGTTGCGGCTGTAAGGCTGTTGCGGAACAAGGCAGCATATACCTCTGATTATCAAGTCTATTTCGACGCCGGCTAACGATGCTTCATAAAGGGTATCTATCATCCCCTTGTCGTGTAAACCGTTCATTTTCAATATTATATATCCTCGTCGGCCTTGTTTTACATGTTCTTTCTCTCGCTCAATAAGGCGTTTTATCTCATCCAACATATTGAAAGGCGTTATTAAGAGATGACTAAACGTCGGCGTCGGCTTATTACGCTCGGTATGAAGCCGTTCCAGACTGTCGAAGAGAACGTTTACGTCGCGTACAATGTCGGCGTTGCACGTCAAAAGGGCTAAATCGGAATAGATACGGGCGGTCTTTTCGTTGAGATTGCCGGTGCCGAGATAGGCCGAATCCTTTTGAGAGCCGCGACGAAGCACTACCGCCACCTTGGCATGAACTTTCAAACCGGGTATGCTGTAAATAATCTTGACGCCGGCCTGTTCCATACGCTCGGCGGTAGAGAGATTGTTAGTCTCGTCAAAACGTGCTTTAAGTTCCACAAAAACAGTTACTTGTTTGCCGTTTTTTGCTGCATCGACAAGCGAATCAATTACTGCCGAGTTTTCTGCAACACGATATTGAGTTATTTTAATCTCCTCAACATCAGGGTCATAAGCCGCTTCACGGAAATATTTTATCAGATACTCAAACGATTGATAAGGCAAATGCAGCAGTATATCTCCTGTTTTGAGCGCATTAATGATAGAGTCGGCATTGTCGAGACGTTTCACCGCCATCGGCGACGGTATCGTCCGTACCGTTTTTTCTCCGACCGGATTAGGCAACGTTGCCATATCCTGCAAGTTCATGTAACGCCCGCCGACAACGAGGTCTTCGGTCGCTATATCGCATTTATTTCTCACATAATCAAGCATATCCTGCGGCATTTCGCTATCGTACATAAAACGGCTTAAAGCACCTATCTTGCGGTCGTTGACTTTCTTCCTCAGTTCGTTTTTAATCACCTCATTATTAGCACTGTTGGCGTCGTCAATGTAAATATCGTTATCGCGCGAAATTTTTATACTGTAACAGCCTTCAACTTTGAAATCATAAAAAACATACTCCAACCCGATACGAATGACGTCATCGACAAACATATAGTAATGTTTTCCGTCATGGTCGGGCAGGGGAATAAAACGCGGCACTTTTGAAAAAGGAATCCTGATGAGTACGTATTGAGGTTCGGAAAGGCGTAATAATTTGACTAACAGATAGATACGGCGATCGCGAAGAAATGTTCTCGCACCGTCTTGAATTGTTACCGGCGCCAGAAAAGGATACACTTCTTCTTTGAAATATTTGAGTACAAAATCGGCGTGAAAAGGCATCGGTACGCTGTTTTGATACAGATAAATGCCCTGACGCTGCAATTCGGGCAGGATGCCGCAGTTGAAGATACGGTAAAAATCTTTCTGCTGGTTGTTGACCTCGTTAGTTATACTTTCAAGGCTTTCTTCCGACGTTTCGGCGCTTTCATCGGCATAATTTTTTTTCATAATGTCGCCCCTGTGTTCCGACACGCGCACTTCGTAGAACTCTTCGAGGTTTGACGCATATATCGAAAGAAATTTAATACGCTCATAAACGGGCAAAGACGCATCATCGGCTTCCATTAATACCCTTTTGTTGAACGATAACCAACTGATATCCCGCTTAAAATATTTAAATTGACGCTCTTTCATTGCGACGGCAAAGGTAAATATTTTTTGAGAAATATTGAAAAACATCAATTAAAATTACTAACTTTGCGGCAAAATTTAACTTTCAAAATGTTATGAAGAAAATATTCGAAACATCAAAAATCAAGGAGATAGACGGATATACTGTTGAAAATGAACCGATTGAATCGATTGATTTTGTAGAGCGTGCGGCGACGGTCTTTGTGAATGAGTTTTGCCGCAAATTTACTTCCCATGCGGGTAAGATTTATGTCTTCGCAGGTCCGGGCAACAACGGCGCCGATGCTCTTGCTATCGCACGGCTACTTGCCGACAATGGCTATAATATTTTTGCTTACCTCATCAACCCCGACAATTCTTTGTCTCGCGAGTGCGAAATTAATAAGCGTCGCTTCAAAGAATCTTATAATGAGAACTTTACCGAAGAAGTTAAAGAGCCGGGCGTAGAAAAAAAGAAGTTTACCCCGCCGAAGTTCGAACCGCAGGATATAGTTATCGACGGGCTGTTCGGTTCGGGCTTAAATCGCCCTTTGGAAGGCCTGTACGCCGCTATTGTAAGCAAAATAATCAACAGTAAAAGAGATATTGTAACAGTCGTATCGATAGACATGCCGTCGGGACTTTTCGGCGAAGACAACAAAGCCAACAACCCCGAAAATGTGGTTTACGCCGACTATACCTTCACTTTTGAGTATCCCAAACTGTCGTTTCTGTTTCCCGAAACGGGCGAATATATCGGCGAGTGGAAAGAATTGTCGATAGGTGTTCATCCCGATGCGGTAAACATGACTAAAACACCGTATTGTATTATTACAGAGGAAGATGTATCATCATTGCTCGTTAAGCGCGACAAGTTTTCGCACAAAGGCGATTACGGTCACGCATTGCTCATTGCGGGCGGTCAGGGCAAGATAGGCGCGGCTGTTCTGGCAGCAAAAGCGTGTATGCGTAGCGGCGCAGGATTGCTGACGGCTCATATTCCGTCATACGCAGAAGCCGTTTTGCCGATAGCAGTGCCGGAAGTGATGTTAAGCCTTGATTACAGCGAGACAAACAACATCAGCGCATTACCTGTCAATTCAAGAAATCAGCCTTCTTTTCTGTCCAAATTTTCGGCTATCGGCATCGGCCCCGGCATCGGCACACAGCCCGAAACCGTTGCCATGATAACTCAACTGTTTAAAGATATCCGAGAGATGGACTCAAAACCGAACCTTGTTATCGACGCCGACGCGCTTAACATCATTGCCGACGACAGCCAACTCCTTGATTCCATTCCCGAAAGCACAATAATAACGCCTCATGTTAAGGAATTTGACCGCCTTGCAGGGTCGAGCGAAACAGGCTACGAACGATTGCAGAAAGCGCGCGAATTTGCTAAACAAAAACGAATTTTCGTCATCCTCAAAGGAGCTTATACGGCTGTCTGCATACCGTCAGGCAACGTTTATTTCAACATGACGGGCAATCCCGGAATGGCGACGGCAGGCAGCGGTGATGTTCTTACAGGTATCATTCTCGGACTTTTGGCACAGGATAATTATACCGTACATAAAGCAACGGCAATAGGCGTTCATCTGCACGGTCTCGCCGGAGACCTTGCCGCAAAAGCCCTGTCGCAGGACGGCATGAAAGCCGGAGATATTATCGATTACCTTCCTATGGCATTTCGACAAATGCAGGGATAATAACATTTTTTTATAGCTTCTTATGCGGCAATAAAAATATAATAAAGCATAATTAATGTTAAATAATCATAAATATTTGGCAAATTAAAAAATAATGATTTCCTTTGCGCCTCAATTTTAAAAATTCTAATTTATAACATTATGAAGAAAATTATTTTAAGTATGGCCTTTATGGCCGTGATGAGTTTAACGGTCGGTGTTTATGCCGACGAGGGCAAACCAAAAAAAGAAGCTGCTAAGAAACAAAGCTGCTGCGCCGAGGCTGCTAAAGAAACCAAAGGCGAAGATGTTAGAGAAACAAAAGTCGTAGTGAAAAAAGCCGACAAAGGCACGGTTGTAATAGAAACTAAAGTTGCTGTTTCCAAAGAGGCGGCTAAAGGCTGTTGCGCCGACAAGAAAGCCTGTGAAGTTAAAGAATGCACTTCCAAAGAAGCGTCCAAAGGAGCTGCAAAAGGAGCTGCAAAAGAAGAGAAAAAAGCCTGTTGCGCCGACAAAAAGGCTGAAAAGAAGTAAGGAGACTTTTACGAATGGAAAAACCTTATGTAATAGGTATC
>JAITHS010000289.1 GCA_031279875.1 Tannerella sp. | reverse complement strand
ACTTTCAAACATTTAGGAGTACAGGAAGGATTTTTTCAGACAAGCATTCTTGCGCTTTATCAGGACGAAAACGGTACTATCTGGATTTCAAGCGCTAACGGTCTCTTTCGTTACAACGGTCGGTTGCCCGAAGAACAGGTCAATATCTTACCACGCGAGCAGATCAAATCTATTGCAGGCGAGCATAAAGGGAAGATTTATTTTCTTCATTTCTCAAATATTCAGGTTTATGATGTTGTCAATGAATCGTTTACGCAAGTTTTCGATTATTCGACGTTGCGTGGCGGACAACTTACGGCAATGTGCCTCAATAACGGCGCTTTATATGCTGCTACACGTCATAAAATAATCTACTGCGCCGACAGTACGCAGGGGGTTTTTGCTACGATACCGGATAATGTCGGAGAAATAACTGCGATGACGATGGCAACAGACGGAAATCTGTATTTCGGTTCCATATCAAGCGGCTTTTATCGTGTTGATAAAGAGAAAAATATTAACCGACTTATTAACACCACCACCAAAATCAGCGCCGTAGTTGAAGACGATTGCGGCAATATCTGGGTCGCCACTCGTAGCGAAGGAGTTTTTGTGATCTCAATCTCAAACGATACCATAACTCGCTATCGCCACAATGCTTCCGACAATAACAGTTTGATAGACAACTATGTACGCTGCATTGCCAAAGGCGACGACGGGCTGCTCTGGATAGGTACCATGTACGGGCTTGACTGCTTCGACCCGTCAACCGGCATCTTTCATCACTTCGGCAAATCGGGAAACTCTTTTTCTTGCCTGCGAAATCTTACCGTAGAGTGCATTATGAAAGACATTTACGGCACAATATGGCTCGGTACTTTTTACACCGGAATATCATATTTTAATTCTAAACAGGTAACATTCAACTCTATACCTATCGAATCGGACGACAAAACATGGACTGTAACGGCCGACATGGTTATTGACCGCGACGGTAATATCTGGGCGGGAACGTCCGACAAAGGCCTTTATCATTACAACACTACAACCCGTAAGACGCAGTTTTTTAACATGACAAACAGCCGAATTTCAGGCAATAACATTAAAAGCATCTGCTACGAACCCGACCGGCATATCCTGTGGATAGGCTCTTTTATGGGCGGCGTAAGTTACTACAATATTGCACGTAACAGTTTCACTCACATTGCATTAGATAATTCGGAAGATACGGAAATTGTTCATCGCGTTCGTCTTGTCGGCAAAAAACTTTACATTGCTACTTATGCCGGAGTATATCTGTTGAATATCAATACATTAGAGAGCAAAAAAATAACATCAGACGTTAAAGTGTTTGATGTTTTACCTGATAAAGACGACAATTTGTATTGTGTAACACTCAATAACCGCTTCAACAAATACGAATTGACGTCCGCAGGGCATTACCGTCAAGTATTCGACACCGCATTTTCACGCAGCGGTGCAATAACCGCAATCATAGAAGACAGTAAAGGATTTATCTGGCTATCAACAACAAAAGCCGGTTTGTATCGTTACAATAAATCCTGCAATCATGTCGAACAATACTGCCACGCAACATCCGGCGCCGAGAGCGACAATATCAGTTCCATCCTCGAACTGTCGGACGGTAAAATACTGGCTGGCAGCGCAGTAGGGCTATCGCTCATCAACGTTGACAGCAAAAGTTCGCTTAATTACAGCCTTGTCAACGGTTTTCCGATAGTGTCGATGCAGAACGGCTGCATTTACCGACACAACGATATTATCTACATGGGCGGCGTCAACGGTATTGCCTCGTGCCGCGAAAGCCTTTTTGCCCGACAGCGCAAGCCTGCCGACCTGCTGTTTTCTCGTCTGTCGGTCAATAACCGTACCGTCAATGCCAACGATGAGACGGGCGTACTGAAACAGGCCTTGACATATACCGACTTAATTACTCTTAACTACAAACAAACAATCTTCAAAACCGAACTGTGTCCTCTTGATTTTATCAACTTTTATCCGGCAGAATATCGCTATAAATTAGGCGGTTATGACGAACAGTGGTATTCCTTAAAAGACAACAGTATCAGTTATATGAACCTGCCGCCTGCCAATTACAAACTGATGGTACGCAAAGTTGATGAAGATGAATATATCTCTCTTAATATCAAAGTGTTGCCGCCATGGTATGCGTCGTTATGGGCATATATAACTTATTTGCTTATTGCGGCAAGCGTTATTGTTCTGATTATCAGATATTATGATTCGAGGCGAAAACTCGCTTTCGAAATTAAAGACAAAGAACAAAAAGAAAAGATAACGCAATGGAAACTGTCGTTTTTTACCTATATCACGCACGAATTTCGTACTCCTTTGACGCTGATAATAGGACAGTTAGACCTTTTTATGCAATCATCGGAGCAGAATGCACACCGTATGCTCGGAAGCGTTAGACACAATGCCGAGAGGCTCAAATTTCTTATTGACGAACTGATAGATTTCCGTAAACAGGAACAAGGATATTTGGAATTGAAAATCAGTTATTTAAATATTAACGCTTTAATCAAAAAAGTATGTCTTTCGTTTACCGATTATGCTAATATTCACAAGATTGGGTTCGGATTAACGGATGCTCCCGATGTATATCTTTGGTGCGATCCGGTTCAGATGCAAAAAGTGATCTACAACCTGCTGTCGAATGCCTTTAAGCATACTCACAGCGGCGGCAAGATTACACTGTCGGTAGGCGACACCGATGAGACGGTTTTCATAAAAGTCAGCGACACAGGAACGGGAATTGAAAAATCTATGTTTGACGGTATTTTCAGGCGTTTTTATCATTTCGACAACAACAGTTCCGACAGCGGTATGGGTATAGGTCTGGCGCTGACCAAATCAATCGTTGAACAGCACGGCGGCACTATAACGGTAGAAAGCGAAGTCGGTAAAGGCTCTGTTTTTACTGTCTTATTGCGTAAAAGTAATAATCATTTTATGACCAAAGAAGTTGACGTGCCTGAAAATGTGACGAAACCGTTCCTGCCGTCGTTCTCGACGCAGTTTGGCGAGACGCAGTTTGGCGAGACAGATGAAAAAAAATCCGCAAAACGCAGTGAACCGGCCGTCCTTATTGTAGAAGACGACACGGAACTGCGCAGCATGTTAGTGTCGGTATTTGCGTACAACTATCGCACTATGCAAGCCGACAACGGTCAAGAAGCGCTTCTTGCCGCACGCGAAAAACATCCCGATATAATTGTGAGCGACATTCTGATGCCGATAATGAGCGGGTTTGACCTTTGTAGAGAAGTAAAAAGCGATTTTGAGACATGCCATATACCTGTCGTGCTACTCACTTCATTGACCTCCGTCGCCAACAACCTGCAAGGGCTGGAAACCGGCGCCGACGATTATATTTACAAACCGTTTAATACCTCACTGCTTCTCGCTCGATGTAATAATATACTGAATAACAGAGCTTTGTTGCAAAATAAGTTTATGTCGGAACCTATTCCGGCTATTAAAACGGTAAAAAGTCTTACTACCAACGAAATAGATGAGCATTTTCTGAATAAGACGCTGTCTCTCATCAATGATAATATCAACAATGAAAAACTTAACATATCTTTTCTTTGTCGTGAAACGGCTTTAAGCCGGACTGCTTTTTTTGCCAAAATAAAAGGTATAACCGGACAAACACCAAACAATCTGATTACAAACATGCGCCTGAAAAAAGCCGCCAATATGCTGAAATGCACCGGCTTACCGATAAGCGATATTTCCGTTCAATCAGGTTTCAACTCAATACAATATTTCAGCAAAGCGTTCAAACAACACTTCGGTTTGAGCCCCGGTGATTTTCGTTTCAAAAAATAACTCGCGCCCAAACCCTTGCAGTGGTTTCAAACCCTGCAAGCGGTTTCCGTGCGCACCTTCTTGCCCA
>JAITHS010000261.1 GCA_031279875.1 Tannerella sp. | reverse complement strand
TCGAGGCGGACGCTATCTGCCGCAAACATCGGACATCTCATCGACAGTATTTTGGTATCAAACCGAGCCGCACGCCAAATTTCCCAAACTGCCGGAGATTAATGAACTGGAAGTGAATTGAACATTAGGTAATGACGGTACCACAAACCCTTGCAGTGGTTTTAATCCCTGCAAGCGGTTTGGAACTTACGTCCGTCATTGGTAGCAGTCCCGCAGGGACGACACTTTATTAACCGGCGACTTCAGTCTCCGGTTAGGGCAATCACATCAACAATAGTCCCGCATGGGACGACACTTGGTTACGCCGCATACAAGGGTTGTTGCCGAAAACCGCTTGCAGGGTTCTAAAACCACTGCAAGGGTTTGGGCTACGGTACCGCCGAATGCCCTGTACGTTAACGCCCTCGTAATGATGCAGTTAGGCGAAAAACATCATTGGTAGGTAGTGTTTCCTTTTTATAACGTATGGAAATTAGGTTTTCCGTTGAATTTTTTTGTCATTTTTTGCTAATCCAAGAAAAAGTTGTATCTTTGCGGCCGAATTTGGTGGCATAAGATGGGCGTTTCGCGCTCAAACGATGCTGAAAAGGGAATCAGGTGCAAATCCTGAACAGACCCGCTGCTGTAAGCTCACACTCAATTAAAAATTAAAAATTAAAAATTAAAAATTAAAAATTAAGAATTGAGGATAGCGGCGAAACAATACCAAAAGCCACTGGGAAACCGGGAAGGCGTTTCGCTAACGAGTAAGTCAGAAGACCTGCCAAAGGACATAGTTTAAGGCTTTCGAGGAATAGAGCTGAGGACAGACAAGGCAGAAACAGGCTGGCACGAGCAGCATTTTTTATACCGCGTTTATCCCGATTTTATTTTTAGAAGGCTGTTTAATAACAATTTAAACAGCTTTTTATGTTTTGTAGAAGAGCGTTTTTTGTGATTGCATTGCTTGCGTTGGCGGCTACGGCGGAGGCGCAGAGCAGATTAGACAGTATTCAGCAACTTGGCGAGGTTACGGTAGTGGCTCCGCAGCATCGTTATCGCGAAGTTATTCCGTCGCAAAGGCTTGAAGGAGAGCGACTTAAAGCGTTAAGCAGTTTCTCTGTTGCCGACGCTATCCGCTATTTTTCTGGCGTTCAAATCAAAGACTACGGCGGCGTGGGAGGCTTGAAAACCATTGATATACGGTCGATGGGGACAAACCATCTCGGCGTGTTTTACGACGGCATCCAACTCGGCAATGCACAGAACGGAACAGTCGATTTGGGCAAGTTTTCGCTTGATAATATCGAAGAAATAAGCCTCTACAACGGTCAGAAAAGCGAGATTTTTCAGTCGGCTAAAGATTTCGGGTCGGCGGGTACGATATATCTGCGCTCGCGACGTCCGCGATTTGAAGGCAACAAGCGAATAAACATCATAACTCGCTTTCGTACAGGCTCTTTCGGGTTAGTTAATCCTTCCGTGTTGTTAGAAAAAAAGTTGTCCCAAACCGTCGCGGCATCGGTTAATGCCGAATACATTTATGCTACGGGAAAATATCCGTTCCGTTACCGTAAAACCTTTCCCGACAAAACGATAGCGTGGGACACGACGGCTATCCGACAGAACGGCGACATCCGTTCTCTGCGCCTCGAAAGCGCTCTTAACGGCTATCTCGCGCAGGGAAAATGGAACGCCAAAGTATATCTCTACGATTCCGAAAAAGGTATTCCGGGCGCAATAGTTAATAATGTATGGAAAAATTCGCAGCGGCAGTGGGACAGGAATTTTTTCGTACAATCGCATTTGCAAAATAAGTTTTCCAATAGATATGATTTTCAGGCAAATATAAAATATGCCAACGACCGGATGCGCTACCTCAATCCCGATACAACGCTGATGTTTATCGACAATAGTTTTGTGCAGCAGGAAATTTACGCTTCACTTGCCAACAAATACAGTATTTTAAATAATTGGGACGTCAATTTATCCATTGATTATCAATACAATACGTTGAGTTCTAATCTTAAAAATTTTGTTTTCCCCAAGCGAAATACTCTGTTGACGGCATTAGCAACGGCTTTTGAGTGGCGCAAGTTGAAGGCGCAGGCAAGTGTTTTGGGAACGTTTGTATCTGAAAATCAACCTGATGTGAAAGACAAACGTGAGTTTACTCCGGCTGTTTTTGCTTCTTACCGGCCGTTTGAAAAACATAATCTTCTACTTCGCGCATTCTACAAACGCATTTTCAGGATGCCGACGTTCAACGATTTGTATTACACCGACATAGGAAATATCAACTTAAATCCCGAATATACAACACAGTATAATGTAGGGTTTCAATATGCCGTAGAGATGTTGCGTAAAACGTCTCTACAAATCCGCGCCGACGCTTATTATAACGAGGTTACTGACAAAATCGTAGCAATACCGAAAGGCAACGGGCAATATCGTTGGATGATGATGAATCTCGGTTATGTAGAAATTCGTGGCGTAGATGTGTCGGCGGCGGTAGAGACGCAGTTAATCGCGCCTCTGCGCACAAGTCTGCAATTGAACTATACCTGTCAGCGAGCGCAGGAATTGACCGACCCTACAAGCCCATGGTACGGCGGGCAAATCGCTTATATCCCATGGCACAACGGCTCGGCGATAGTCAATGTCGGCTGGCGGACGTGGGATTTGAATTACGGTTTTATTTATGTCGGCGAGCGGTATCACAATTCTGCAAATATTCGCGAAAATTACGAACAGCCGTGGTACACGCACGATTTGACGATAGGAAAAACGTTTGTCGTAGGGGCAAGGCGCGCCTTACCCCTACAACGACGCGCCCGATTATCATTAGAAATCAACAATATTCTAAATCAATATTTCGATGTTGTGCAGAATTACCCGATGCCCGGACGAAATTTTAAAATCATTTTAAAGATAGAAATATGAGAACAATTACAAATTAAAAATTAAGAAATATGAGATATTTACTTATGATATTCGGCATTTTTGCTTTTTTATTGCCGTCGTGCCGTCACGACGCAGATATTATCCCCGAAACGGTTATTCCGGTCGATACGGTAACGGTAACGGTAGCCGACGAATTAATCGGTTTCTACCTCCTCAACGAGGGCAACATGGGCAGCAACAAATCGACGCTTGACTATATGGATTTGACAACAGGCGAATATCACCGCAATATTTTTGCGACCGCCAACCCGACCGTACCCAAAGAACTTGGCGATGTGGGCAACGACATCGGCATTTACGGAAGCAAACTTTACGCCGTAATCAACTGCTCAAACAAGGTTGAAGTGATGGACAAATATACCGTCAAACGGCTCGGACGGATTGATATACCCAATTGCCGATATATCAAGTTTCACGACGGTTACGCTTACGTTACGTCGTATGCCGGACCTGTCAAAATTGACCCCGAATACGAGCAAATCGGCTATGTAGCAAAAGTTGATACGGCTACGTTTCAAGTTTTGGCGACATGCTTGGTCGGTTTTCAGCCCGATGAATTAGAGATTGTAGGCAATAAAATATATGTTGCCAACAGTGGCGGATATATGGTGCCGAACTACGAAAGTACGGTTTCGGTAATTGATATTCAGAGTTTTACGGAAATTAAACGCATCAGTGTTGCAATAAACCTTCATCGTTTGAAAGCCGACAATCACGGTAATCTGTGGGTCAGTTCGCGCGGCGATTATTACGACCGGCCGTCGCACCTCTATTGGATTGACACAACGACCGATACTTATGGCGGAATGTTGCCCGTTGCGGCGACGGAAATGGCTCTCGACGGCGATTCGCTTTATCTGTACAGCACGGAATGGAGTTATGTTACGATGTCGAACGAAATCACTTACGGCATTGTTGATGTGTCGAAACGGGCGCTCGTTACCGGCAATTTCATCACCGACGGCACCGAAAAGCTGATTAAAATCCCTTACGGCGTGATGATAAATCCGTTAACGAAAGATATTTACATTACCGACGCCAAAAATTACGTTACCCCCGGTACGCTCTACTGTTTTGACCGCTACGGCAAACAAAAATGGAACGTCCGCACAGGCGACATCCCTGCTCATTTCGTATTATTATACAAACCAATATCACAATAAATTTATGGAAATATTAATTGTAAAAAGAGACGGGAAAGAGGAAATATTCTCCGTCGAAAAAATCAGAAACGCTATCGCCAAAGCATTTTTGTCGGTAGGCAGTTTCGCCACGCAAGACGTGATTACCAACTTGTTGAGCCGTATCAGCGTTTCAAACGGGACAACGGTTGAAGATATTCAAAATCAGGTAGAGATGGCGCTCATGTCGGAGCGATATTACGCTGTGGCAAAGTCGTATATGCTCTATCGGCAAAAGCATCTGGAAGACCGAGAAGTGCGCGACAAACTCAAATTTTTGATGGATTACTGCAACGCGCAAAATGCCGCAACAGGCAGTAAATTTGATGCTAACGCCAACGTTGAGAACAAAAATATGGCGACACTTATCGGCGAGTTGCCAAAGTCAAACTTTATTCGTCTCAACAGGCGAATGCTTACCGACAAAATAAAAGAGATGTTTGGCAAAGAAGTGGCCGACAAATATATCGAACTGCTTAACAGTCATTATATTTACAAAAACGACGAGACTTCGCTTGCCAACTATTGCGCCTCAATCACGATGTATCCGTGGCTCATCGGCGGAACAATATCTATTGGCGGTAATTCGCTGAAACCGACTAATTTAAAGTCGTTTTGCGGTGGTTTTGTCAATATGGTTTTTATGGTTTCGAGCATGTTGAGCGGCGCCTGCGCTACGCCCGAATTTTTGATGTATCTCGACTATTTTATTCGCATCGAATATGGCGACGATTATTTTACCGACGCCTCAAAAGTAGTCGATTTGTCGCTCAAAAGAAGGACATTAGACAAAGTGATTACCGACTGTTTCGAGCAAATTGTTTATTCAATAAATCAGCCGACGGGAGCGCGTAATTTTCAGGCTGTTTTTTGGAATATTTCCTATTACGACAGGCATTATTTCGAGAGCATTTTCGGCGATTTTGCTTTCCCCGACGGCTCGCGACCGCAATGGCAATCGCTCAACTGGCTGCAAAAAAGGTTTATGAAATGGTTTAACCGTGAGCGGACGCGCGCTGTGCTTACTTTTCCGGTCGAAACGATGGCGCTGCTGACCGAAAACGGCGATGTCAAAGACGCTGAATATGGCGATTTTACCGCCGAAATGTATGCCGAAGGGCATTCCTTTTTTACCTATATGAGCGACAATGCCGATTCGCTTGCTTCGTGCTGCCGACTGCGTAATGAAATACAAAACAACGGTTTCAGTTACACACTTGGTGCGGGCGGCGTCTCAACAGGCTCGAAAAGCGTGCTGACTGTCAACCTTAATCGCTGCATCCAAAAGTCGATTCGCGACAGTATTCATTATCTCTTTTTTCTTGAAGAAATTGTCGATTTGACTCACAAAGTTCAACTTGCCTACAACGAAAATCTTAAATACATGCAGTCAAAAGGTATGTTGCCGCTTTTCGACGCCGGATATATCAACATCAGCCGTCAATATCTGACGATTGGAGTAAACGGATTAGTCGAAGCCGCCGAAGCGCTTGGTATTGAGATAAACGACAATCCTGCTTATGAGGAATTTACGGGCAAAGTTCTCGGTTTGATTGAATCTTATAACAAAAAATATCGCACGAAAGAGGTGATGTTTAACTGCGAAATGATTCCTGCCGAAAATGTGGGTGTGAAGCACGCCAAATGGGATCGTGAAGCCGGTTACAAAGTGCCGCGCGACTGCTACAATTCTTATTTTTATATCGTAGAAGATAATTCTCTCAATATCATCGACAAGTTTCGTTTGCACGGACGGCGATATATCGAACATCTGACGGGCGGCTCGGCGTTGCATCTCAATTTGGAAGAGCATCTTTCGCAAGAGCAGTACCGTAATCTGCTGCGCGTGGCATCGCAAGAGGGTTGTAACTACTTCACTTTTAATATCCCCAATACTGTTTGCAACGATTGCGGGCATATCGATAAGCGCAATCTGAAACGATGTCCGCAATGCGGCAGCGATAAACTTGATTATCTCACACGCATTATCGGCTACATGAAACGTGTCTCCAATTTTTCATTTCCCCGACAACAGGAAGCCGCACGACGATACTATGGGAGAGTTGAGAATTGAGAATTAAAAATTAAGAATTAAAAATTACGAATTATGTTTTTCGGGCATCCAAAATTTGAGGACGTACAGGGCATTCGTCATTGCGAGGAACCTATTTTTCTTCTGGATTGCTTCGTTCCTCGCAATGACGTGGTACCGTCCCAACTCTTAATTTTTAATTTTTAATTTTTAATTGAAATAAGTATTATGTTAAAATTTCATTCTTACGACATCGTATTCAGGGAGATACCTGACGAAACAACGTTAGCAATCAACATCGCAGGATGTCCTAATCGTTGTGCGGGATGTCACAGTCCCCATTTGCAGGAAGAAACCGGCCAGCCGCTTACAGGCACTGTATTATCATTGCTTTTAGAACGGTACGGTGCAGCCGTTACCTGCGTATGCTTTATGGGCGGCGATGCCGAACCCGATGAAGTTGTAAAGCTGGCGAGGGACGTGCAAAATATGCCGACACTGCGCCTCAAAACAGCATGGTATTCAGGTCGCAACAATATTCCCGACGGCGCATTGACAGCGTTCGACTACATCAAACTCGGCGCTTACGTCGAAGCGCTCGGAGGATTAGACGCAAAAACAACAAATCAACGTTTTTATACCGTTGAAAAACAACAAATAACAGATATTACTAATAAATTTTTTAATTCAAATTATTATGCAAAAAAAGATTAATGGTAGAGACGTTGCATGCAACGTCTCTACATGGGCGCTGTGCCTGCTCGTAGCGTCATTTACGGCGCACGCGCAATCGCCCTACATCAACAAGGTCTATGACTACGTGCCGGCGCCCGGACAGTTCATCAACGTATTGCCCGAATACGAGCCGGGCGACACC
>JAITHS010000215.1 GCA_031279875.1 Tannerella sp. | reverse complement strand
ATGGACTTGTCGGTTTATTTAGCCGATGTTACGGGGCATTTGTTTTCAGCCAACAGCATCAGCAATTACCTGAAATCGCAGCGTTTGGTGTTGCAGCCGAAAACGATACTGGAATATCTTGATTATCTGACAAATGCTTTTCTTTTGCAGCGCGTCAAGCCTGCCGACCTGAAAGGGAAGGAACTCTTGAAAGTGGGCGAGAAATATTATTTTGAAGATTTGGGCATACGCCATGCAATATGCCCCTTTCGCGCCGACGACATGGGACAGGTGCTTGAAAACCTTGTTTGCCACCAACTTTCCGTAAGCGGTTATTCGCTCAACACAGGGCGCAGCGGCAATAAGGAAATTGATTTTGTAGCCACGAAAGACGGCGAAAAACATTACATTCAGGTAGCGCTAACGATGACGGAAGAGAAAACGCGACAGCGCGAGTTCGGCAACCTGCTTGATATACAGGACAACTATCCGAAAACAGTGATAACGCTCGACAACATTGAAGGTGCTTCGTACAGCGGCATACGGCAAACGCCCATTCGGAAATTCCTGCTGGAATAAGTAGAGACGTTGCATGCAACGTCTCTACAAAACGAAACAGCGTTTTTGACATATTGGTTTACACGTAAATACAGATTTAATCAGGCTGTTTTAGGAAAAAATGATTATCTTTGCAGCCGTAATTTATTCACTTTAAAAACAAACACATTATGAACGGGATAAACATGGTAATAAACGAAAAGGGATTGAAAACCGCCATACTGATTGATCTCAATGAGTTGAGGATAAATCAAACGGAAGGACGGGATATTGCAACATGGCTTGAAACGCTCGAAGATATTGAAGACATAATAGATGTGGAATTGAGTGTGACGGATGCCTCCGACAATTGGAACGACGTCAGGGAACAATTGAAATTAAACGCGTATGTATAGTGTCAGAATCAAGAAGAAAGCACAAAAGCAGTTAATGGATTTACCCCTGTCCATAGCCGGTCGCATAGCAGTCATCATTGACGGTTTGGCTGAAAATCCACGGCCGTCAGGATCGAAAAAATTGCAGGGATACAACAATGTGTACCGTATCCGCGAAGCCGATTACCGTATTATTTACCGTATTGAAAACGAAATATTAACGGTGGAAATAATCAAAATAGGACATCGCAAGGACATATACAGGGGAATATAGTTTAAGATACGAAGACAACAACGGCGACGCCACCGTAGAGACGTTGCATGCAACGTCTCTACAAAAATTTTTTTAGCATTTTTGCAGAGAATACAGCAAAAAACACTACCTTTGCGGCATCAAAAATTAAAACAACATGAAAAAAATTACATTCTTGCTGATTATCAGCATTTTGTTTATGCCGAATTTTATGGCGGAAGCGCAAACTTTTACCCTGCCTTATTGGCAAGACGTTCAAACGGTCGGGGTCAATAAAGTGGCTCCGAGAACCGAATTTATCAGTTTTAAAGATCCTCAAACGGCTTTGAATCAGCGATTTGAGCAAAGCGAGTATTACCGTTCGCTTAACGGGACGTGGAAGTTTTTCTTCGTTGATTCATATAAAAATTTGCCGGAAGATATAACTTCCGGCGACGTTTCTACTGCCGCATGGAAAGATATCACCGTGCCGGGGAACTGGGAAATACAGGGCTTCGGGACGGCTATCTACACTAATCACGGCTACGAGTTTAAGGCTCGCAATCCGACACCGCCGCTGCTGCCCGAAAACACTCCGGCAGGAGTTTATCAGCGTACTTTTGAGGTGCCGGAAAACTGGGACGGACGGGATATTTTTCTCAATATCGGTGGCGCCAAAAGCGGTATGTATGTGTATGTCAACGGTTTAGAGGCTGGATACTCGGAAGACTCCAAGAATCCTGCGGAGTTTCATATCAACAAGTATCTCAAAAAAGGAGTAAATACGCTGACGTTGAAGATATTTCGCTGGAGTACAGGCTCTTATCTCGAATGTCAGGATTTTTGGCGTATCAGCGGCATTGAGCGCGACGTATATCTGTGGTCGCAGGCAAAAATTGCCGTTAGGGATTTTAGTGTAATTTCTACACTTAATGACATTTATCGCGACGGAATTTTTAATCTGACCGTTGATGTCAGAAATAATACCAACAAGGCCGAAAAAGTGAGTGTTGCATATCAACTTATTGATAATAAAGGCGTTGTAGCGGCATTGGATACGGCATCGCTTTGGGTTTCTTCGGAAACGGTGCAGGAATTTTCGTTTAAGGCTACTATACCGAATGTTTTGAAATGGAGTGCCGAAAAGCCCGATATGTATAAGATGTTGATTACGACAGGCAACGAAGTAGTGCCGTATTCCGTCGGGTTCAGGCGTGTTGAGATAAAAGAAATCGACACGAAAGACGCATACGGAAGAAACTATGTAGTGTTTTTGTTTAACGGTCAGCCGATTAAGTTTAAAGGCGTTAATATTCACGAACATAATCACGAAACAGGTCATTATGTAACGGAAGAACTGATGCGTCGCGATTTCGAGTTGATGAAGCAAAACAATCTCAACGCCGTGCGTCTGTGTCATTATCCGCAAAGTCGCCGTTTCTACGAACTGTGCAACGAATACGGTCTGTACGTTTATGACGAGGCGAATATCGAATCGCACGGCATGTATTACGACCTGCGCAAAGGCGGTTCTCTTGGCAACAATCCCGAATGGCTCGCGCCGCATTTAGACAGGACGGTCAACATGTATATGCGCAACAAAAATCATCCGTCGGTAACATGTTGGTCGCTCGGCAACGAAGCCGGCAACGGTTATAATTTTTATCAGATGTACCTCTATATCAAGCAAAAAGAAGCCGACGGCATGAACCGTCCCGTCAACTACGAGCGGGCGCTTTGGGAGTGGAATACCGATATGTATGTTCCTCAATATCCGTCGGCAGAATGGCTCGAACAAATGGGCAAGAACGGCAGCGACCGCCCTATTGTGCCGTCGGAATATTCGCACGCGATGGGCAATTCAAACGGCAATCTCAACGACCAGTGGCTTGCAATCAACCGCTATCCCAACTTGCAAGGCGGGTTTATCTGGGACTGGGTTGACCAGGGATTGCTGCAAAAAGACGATCAGGGACGTCCCTACTGGGCTTACGGCGGTGATTTCGGCGTCAATCAGCCCAGCGACGGCAACTTTCTTTGTAACGGACTCGTATCTCCCGACCGGACGCCTCATCCCGCTTTGACGGCAGAAGTTAAATATGCGTATCAAAATGTAGGCTTTGAATTAGTTGATAATCAGACTGTAAAAATAATTAATCGCTTTTATTTCACTTCTTTGGATGATAATTTCAAATTAGTGTGCCGCTTGATGGACGGTAAAGGTAAAACGCTGAAACAGAAAGATATATCGCTTAATGTAAAGCCGCAAGAAACGGTTTTGGTCAAAACTTTTGATGCCAAAGATATTCCCGTTGACGGAGAAGTGTTTATTAATTTGAGTATCAACGATTTAAAAGGAGAGATTGCGAAAGAACAGTTTTCTGTCGCTCAAACTCCGAAAGGGTTCAAACAGACATCCGTTAAGGGTTCAAAACTGACATCCACCGATGCCGACAATCTCATAACCGTCTCATCCTCAAATCTTAAATTTGTTTTCGACAAAACAAACGGACTTGTAACATCATATAAAGTTGGCGGTATGGAGTATTTTGCCGACGGTTTCGGTTTGCAGCCCAACTTCTGGCGCGGCCCTACCGACAATGACTACGGCAACGGAGCTCCCGAACGCGAACAAATCTGGAAGCAGTCGAGCCGTGATTTCAAAGTGTCGGAAGCCTCTGTTAATCATAATGATGATGGTAGCGCGACGCTTAAAGCAACGTATAAACTTCCCGCCGGAAACGACTATATCGTTGAATATGAGATATATCCTAACGGCACGATACATGTTGTAGCCGAGTTTACGTCAACCGACAAAGACGCGGCGCAGGCAGAAGGCTCGCAGGAAAGTCGTCGCGCCACGTTTTCGCCCGGAGCAGGCAATCGCCGACAATCGCTCAATGTTCCGCGTATAGGAGTGCGTTTCCGACTGCCTGCAACGCTTAATAAGGTAGAATATTTCGGTCGCGGGCCGGAAGAAAACTACTGGGATCGCAAAGCCGGAACGCCCGTCGGACTGTATAAAACGACTGCCGAAAAGATGTATTTCCCCTACGTGCGCCCGCAGGAAAACGGTCATCACTGCGACGTGCGTTACCTCATGCTCACGACCTCCAAAGGCAAAGGGCTGCAAATCATAGCCGACAGCCTGATCGAATTTAACGCTCTTCGCAATTCTATCGAAGACTTTGATGATGAGGAATATACCGATCTCCCTCGCCAGTGGAACGACTACACTCCCGAAATGGCCGCCGACCACGACGACAGCAAAGCAAAAAATCGCCTCCGCCGCATGACCCATATCAACAATATCTCTCCACGCAATTTTGTAGAGGTTTGTATAGATTATAAACAGCAAGGCTTGGCAGGCTACAACAGTTGGGGCGCACGTCCCGAACCGGCCTACTCGCTTCCCGCCAATCGTAACTATAAATGGGGATTTACGCTTATACCAAAATAAGGGAGTTTGTTTAAACCCTAACGATATTTTGACGTCTAATTTTAACAAAGAGATTTTTAACATTTTAAATTCACATTTTTAAATTTTACAACAATGAAAAAGTTAGTTTTTATTATGATTATGGCGTTGACCGTTATTTTTGTCAACACAGAAAACGCTGATGCACAGATTCATGTTAGCGTAAATATTGATATTCAGCCCGCATGGGGTCCTATGGGTCATGATTATGTCGAATATTATTACATTCCGGAAATAGACGTTTATTATGATGTGATAAACAGATTGTTCTACTATCCCCACGGCAACAGGTGGATACCATGTACGTATTTGCCGGTGGCTTACAGTTATTATGATTTTTATTCGCTCTACAAAGTTGTTTTGAACAATATTTTTGATCCGTGGCGCTATCACATCCGCCACCGTCAACTTTACGCTCACTACTGTTATAACTATCATCAGATGCCTATCTACTGCTCTCGCGACCATCGCTATCATCATGCCCGTATCAATTATCGGGATTGGGTCGAAACGCGACACATGCCTGCTAACAACGGGCGCCCGTACAGCAGAGATTTTGCGAGAAACAGTCATAATGCCCGCGTCTCAAACGACAGAGGACGTGCAACAACAA
>JAITHS010000214.1 GCA_031279875.1 Tannerella sp. | reverse complement strand
CTCCGGTGAGAGGACGCATATCAACAATAGTCCCGCATGGGACGACACTTGGTTGCGCCGCTTATAATGACGGACGTAAACTCCAAACCGCTTGCAGGGTATAAAACCACTGCAAGGGTTTTGGGTACCGTCATTACCTATCGTTTGGTGGTGCCATTCCTGCTCGCAATGACGTGGTACCTTCTGCTTTCTGCTTTCTCCAACCCGCTTGCAGGGTTTAAAACCACTGCAAGGGTTTGGGGTAGCGTCATTACGAGGGCGTTAACGTACCGGGCATTCGTCATTGCGAGGAACGAAGCAATCCAGAAGGAATGGCACGCTGGATTGCTTCGTTCCCCGCAATGACGTGGTACCACTAATAACTAACCACTAATCACTAATTATTTTTTTTTCAGAAAAAATAATTGTATCTTTGCGGCTCGAAACTTAATACATTTTTATATGGCAAACTATTTAAATGATGTATCCAGAACGTTCGGAGAGTATCTTTTTATACCCGGACTGACAACCAAACAGTGTATTCCGAGCAACGTTTCGTTGCGTACCCCGCTTGTGAAATACCGTTGCGGAGAGGAGCCTGCGATAAGTCTCAACATACCGTTTGTGTCGGCTATCATGCAGGCGGTATCGGGACCGGAACTGGCGATAGAACTTGCGCGTAACGGCGGATTATCGTTCGTGTTTGGTTCGCAACCTGTTGACAGTCAGGCAGAGATGGTTCGCAAGGTCAAGAAATTTAAAGCCGGTTTCGTGGTAAGCGATTCCAATTTGACGCCCGACAACACTCTTGCCGATGTTATCTCAATATTCAATCAGACGGGTCATTCTACGGTCGGCATTACCGACGACGGCTCCCCTAACGGCAAACTGCTCGGCATAGTTACGAGCCGCGACTATCGCACAGAGAAAGATGACCACTCGATGCCTGTACGCGAGTTTATGACGCCGCTGGCGAGCCTTATCACCGGCAAATCGGGTATCGGTTTAAGCGAAGCCAACCAAATTCTATGGGAGCACAAACTCAACTCGCTGCCTATCATTGATGCGAGCGGTAACCTGCAATATTTCGTTTTTCGCAAAGACTATGACAGCCACCGCGAGAACCCGTTGGAATTGTCGGACGAGAACAAGAAACTGCTTGTTGGCGCCGGCATCAACAGTCGCGACTACCGCGAGCGCGTACCGGCGCTTATAGAAGCAGGTGTTGATGTGATGTGTATCGATTCGTCGGACGGCTATTCGGAGTGGCAGCAAGAAACGCTGGAATGGATAAAGACGAACTACGGTTCGCAAACGCTTGTAGGTGCGGGTAACGTTGTTGACGGCGAGGGTTTCCGCTATCTGGCGGATGCCGGTGCCGACTTCGTTAAGGTAGGCATCGGCGGCGGCTCAATATGTATTACTCGCGAGCAGAAAGGCATCGGGCGCGGGCAGGCGACATCTCTCATCGACGTTTCGCGTGCGCGCAATAAATACATGGAAGAAAAGGGCGTTTATATCCCCCTTTGCAGCGACGGCGGATTAGTTCACGACTATCACATGGCACTGGCGCTGGCTATGGGCGCCGACTTTTTGATGATGGGACGCTATTTTGCCCGCTTCGACGAATCGCCTACCAAAACGCTGCGCATCGGCAACAGTTACGTCAAAGAATACTGGGGCGAAGGCTCAAACCGCGCCCAGAACTGGCAGCGCTATGACATGGGCGACTCTGCTTCGCTGAAGTTTGAAGAAGGCGTTGACAGTTACGTTCCCTACGCCGGCAAGATGAAAGACAATCTCGACGTTACGCTCGGCAAAATAAAGGCAACGATGTGCAGTTGCGGCGCTATCACTATTGCATCGCTGCAAAAAGATTCCAAGATAACGCTCGTTTCCTCTACCAGCATTGTTGAGGGCGGCGCGCATGATGTTATTCTTAAAGACAAAGGATAGTGAAAAACATCTTGATTACAGGCTCTTACGGTCAGTTAGGGACGGCGTTGCGGAACATTATGCCAGACATTGCGGATGTTTTTTTTACCGACGCCGACACCCTCGACATTTGCAATCGCGCCGCCATACTCGACTTCGCGCGTGCGCACGCGATACATTATATTATTAACTGTGCCGCCTATACCGCCGTAGATAAAGCGGAAGACGACGCAGAGACATGTAATCGCATTAATCATCTTGCCGTGCGCAACATCGGCGAGGTGGCATCATCAGTTGGGGCAAAAGTTATTCATATCTCGACCGATTATGTGTTTGACGGAAAAAAAGATTCTACGAAAGCTTATTGCGAAGATGATGCCGTGTCGCCGAAATCGGTTTACGGACGCACGAAGTTGGCAGGCGAGGAAGCGTTGACGGCTACATGTCCGGCGTCGATTATAATCCGCACGGCGTGGCTATATTCGGAGACAGGCAACAATTTCGTTAAGACAATGCTACGTCTCGGCGCTTCAAGAGACGAAATCGGCGTTGTAGCCGACCAGTACGGCACTCCGACCTACGCCGGAGATCTTGCTAAGGCTATTATAAAAATCTTATTATCAGACAATTTCGTGTCGGGGATATATCATTATACCGACGAAGGAATATGTACGTGGTATGATTTTGCCTGCGAGATAATGCGTATAGCGGGATTATCGTGCCGTGTCATTCCGCTTACTACCGCCGAATATCCGACCCGCGCCGTACGCCCTGCATACAGCGTTCTCGACAAAACAAAAATACGCGAAACATACGGAGTAGTAACTCCACAGTGGCAGGAAAGCCTTGCCGTAGTGATGCGTAGCGCACTTATTCAAAACTAAAAAGCATGTACAATGAAGAAATAACCCGTCGTCGTACTTTCGGCATCATCAGCCACCCCGACGCCGGAAAGACAACACTGACAGAGAAACTGCTCCTCTTCGGAGGTGCAATACACATTGCGGGCGCTGTGAAATCGAACAAGATACGCCGTACCGCCACGTCCGACTGGATGGAGATAGAGAAACAACGCGGTATCTCTGTTGCTACATCCGTTATGGCTTTCGATTACGAAGGCTATAAAATAAATATCCTCGACACGCCCGGACACCAGGATTTTGCCGAAGACACTTACCGCACACTTACCGCCGTTGACAGCGCTATCATTGTAATCGACGCCGCCAAAGGCGTTGAAGCGCAAACGCGCAGGTTGATGGAAGTATGCCGGATGAGACGCACTCCCGTCATCGTGTTTGTCAACAAGATGGACCGCGAGAGCAAAGACCCCTTTGACCTTTTGGATGAGATAGAAGCCGAGTTGCAAATCAACGTGCAACCGTTTAGTTGGCCTATCGGTTCGGGGCAAACGTTCAAGGGCGTTTATAACCTCTATGAGCAAAAACTTAACCTCTATACTCCAAGTAAACAGACGGTTACGGAGAATGTCGAGATACGCGACATCAATAGTTCCGAACTTGAACGTTACATCGAAGTAAGACAGGCCGAGAAGTTGCGGTCGGATGTGGAACTGATTGAAGGCGTGTATGAAAGTGTTGAAAACGTTCGCCTTCTGCATGATGCGAAACCGGAAACCCTGAACCAATATCTTCAAGGCTCTTTGGCTCCCGTTTTTTTCGGTTCGGCGTTGAATAATTTCGGCGTCAAGGAGTTGCTCGACTGCTTTGTCGGTATCGCTCCTTTTCCCCGTCCGGTGCAGGCGGTAGAGCGCACGGTCAATCCCGATGAAGCGAAATTTACCGGCTTTGTCTTCAAGATACACGCAAATATGGATCCCAATCATCGTTCGTGTATTGCTTTTGTGAAGATATGTTCGGGCAAGTTTGAGCGCAACAACAACTATCTGCATATCCGTTTGGGTAAGATGATGAAGTTTACACAGGCGACGGCGTTTATGGCACAGAAGAAAGAGACTGTTGATGAGGCTTTTGCAGGCGATATAATTGGTTTGCCCGACACCGGCAATTTCAAAATCGGCGACAGCCTCACCGAAGGCGAAGATATTCATTTCAAGGGATTGCCGAGTTTCTCTCCCGAAATGTTTAAGTATATCGAAAATGCCGATCCGCTGAAAGCCAAGCAGTTAGCTAAGGGCATCGACCAGTTGACGGATGAAGGCGTGGCGCAACTGTTTGTTAATAAGTTTAATAACCGCAAAATCATCGGCACGGTAGGTCAATTGCAGTTTGAGGTCATTCAGTACCGTTTGCTGCACGAGTATCAGGCTCAATGCCGTTGGGAGCCGTTGAGTCTCTATAAGGCGTGCTGGTTTGAGAGCGATGACGCCTCCGAGTTACAGCGTTTCAAAAGTCGCAAAGCGCAGTATATCGCCACCGACCGCGACGGTCGCGATGTCTATCTTGCCGATACCGCATACGTTCTCACGATGGC
>JAITHS010000202.1 GCA_031279875.1 Tannerella sp. | reverse complement strand
TTAAGCAAAATTCCGCGTGTAGTTGATATTTTTGCTCATCGGTTACAAATACAGGAACGCATGACACTCCAAATAAAAGACTGTATCCAGCAGACACTCAATCCGTTAGGCGTTATGGTCATCATCGAAGCCCAGCATCTCTGCATGCAAATGCGTGGAGTAGAAAAACAAAACTCCCTCACTACAACATCCGACTTTACAGGCTCGTTCCAGCAAGCCAAAACCCGCGAAGAATTTATGAATCTGATAAAGAAAATGTAAAGAAGGTGCGGCTACATTGAAACTTGGGGGCGTGGTTTTTCTAATTGGTGGAATTAGTTGATAAATTCGATATTTTAAACAAGATAGGAACAGCGGGTTCAAGTGTAGTTTATATGGTTGCGCAATAGTTGCGCAATAGTTGCGCAACTTGCGCAATCATAGGGCAAAATACACCAAAGCCCTTATAAGTTAGCACGGCCTTTCGCGTATCGAAACCTACGAATATCCTGAAAAAGCGGTGTTGTATGTAAAAGAGAACGGAAAGAATACATATTACAAAATCTGAATTGGCGGGAATGGCGTTTTTTTAGGTGCAGGACATTTTCTTTTTAGATTTATCGGAAAGGCAGAGAACAGCACGGATTGCTCAATCGCTTCATTACGAGGATGTTAACGTACAGGGCATTCGTCATTGCGAGGAACGAAGCAATCCGGAATACAGGAAGTAATCTGGAAGGAAAAGGCACGCTGGATTGCTTCGTTCCTCGCAATGACGTGGTACCGTTTTCTGCTTTCTGCCTTCAGGCTTATATACGTCAACACTTCAGGTTTATAGTGGACGACCACCCTAATACACGGATACAGAATATCCCCATTGAAAACTAAATAAACAGTGTCACTTTATCATCCTGCTAATAATATACGCTTCGCTCCAGCAGGCTTGGAAATTGTAACCGCCTGTAAGTCCGTCTATATCAATCGTTTCACCTGCAAAATACAGGTTAGGATGTATCTTCGACTGCATTGTTTTGAAGTCTATCTCCCTGCGATCAACGCCACCGGCGGTTACAAACTCTTCTTTCATAGTGTTTCTGCCGGTGATTTTCAAAGTCGTATTAGTCAGATATTCAGCGATATGATTAATATTTTCATTGCTCAAATCCGCCCACAACCGGTCGGAGATGTTTGCTTTTTGCAATATATTTTTCCAAAAAGCAGATGTAACTTGCTTGATATTAGATGAATACAGATGTCCGGCAGGTTTACGACGCTTTTCAAATTTCAGCAGTTCGACGGCATCTTCGCGGCTGATTGCCAACCAATTGATTTTCAGGTCAAATTTGCAGTCCATCGCATTCAATTCTCTTGCTCCGAAAGCCGAGACGCGCAATATGACAGGCCCGCTCAAACCATGATGAGTAATCAATAACGTGCCGGACTGTCTGATTTTGAGTTGCGGCACGGCGGCTTCCGAATTTGCGAAAACGGTTCCGGCAAGGTCGCGAAAAAGATTGTCGCGGCAAACGAGCGAAAACAAACTCGGCACGGGTGGAATAATGTTGTGTCCCAACTTTGCCGTTACTTCCCACATCCGACGCGAACTGCCGGTAGTAATAACCACAATATCAGAGATATAAACACCTTTGTCAGTCTTTATTTCAAAGCCGTCAACTGTTTTGACTATTTCTTTTACCGTTACTCCGCATCTCACTTCAACGCCATTGCGGGACGCCTCACGCATCAACACGTCAACGACCGAAAGCGAAGAATCGGAAACGGGAAAAACGCAGCCTTCATCATCGGTATATGTCATAACTCCTTTGTTTTCAAACCATTGAATAGTATCGGCAGGCTGAAAACGCGAGAACACACCGAGCAACTCGCGACTGCCGCGAGGATATGACGCAACTAATTCGTGCGGCTCAAAGCAGGCATGAGTAAGATTGCACCTGCCACCGCCTGACAGACGAACTTTTTGTAAGGGTTGACGAGCCTGCTCAATGATGATAACATCCTGATTATCAGCATAGATATTTGCTGCAAGAAAAAATCCCGCCGCACCTCCGCCGACTATTACAACTCTTTGCTTCATAATGTAGCAGACAACATCTTGCAGATTTCTTCGAGATACTTGCCGTCAACGGCGTCAAAGGTATTGAGTTCGTCGCTGTCAATATCCAGCACCCCAAACACGCTATCGTCCTGAAAAACAGGCGTTACAATCTCCGATTTCGACAGCGAACTGCATGCAATATGTCCTTCGAATTGATGTACATCGGGTACGACGATTGTACGGCGCTCTTGCCATGATGTACCGCAAACGCCGCGTCCGAAGCGGATTCTTGTGCAGGCCACAGTGCCTTGAAACGGGCCGAGAACGAGTTCGCTGCCTTTGACAAGATAGAACCCGACCCAGAAAAATCCGAACGTCTGCCTGATAGCAGCGGTAATGTTGGCAAGGTTGGCTATAAGGTCTCTCTCGCCGCTAATCAACGCTTCCGACTGCTGCAACAGAGCCTTGTATTTGTCTTCTTTCGATAAATTATTTTTCATTCTTCAATTTCCGAGTATCCTTTTTGTTCCAATTCCAACGCAAGTTCCGGCCCTGCGGTCTTGACTATTCGTCCTTTGTAAAGCACGTGTACGACGTCGGGCTTGATATAATCCAAAAGTCGCTGATAATGAGTTATTACAATCGTTGCATTTTCGGAAGAGCGCAGTTTGTTAACTCCGTTTGCAACAACGCGAAGAGCATCAATGTCAAGTCCGCTGTCGGTTTCGTCGAGGATAGCGAGTAACGGTTCGAGCATTGCCATTTGAAATATCTCGTTGCGTTTTTTTTCGCCGCCCGAAAAGCCTTCGTTTACGCTGCGGCTTGCCAATTTGCTGTCTAACTCCACGATTTCGCGTTTTTCACGCATCATTTTGAGGAAGTCGGTAGCCGAAACCTGTTCTTCGCCGCGATACTCGCGATGAGCGTTCACCGACGCCCGCATGAAATTGACCATGCTTACGCCGGGTATCTCCACAGGATACTGAAAGCTGAGAAACAGCCCTTCACGACTGCGGTCTTCGGGCTTCATTGCAAGCAAATCGCTACCTTTATACGTTACCGTGCCGTCCGTTACAGTAAACGCAGGATTGCCTACAAGGACGCTGCTCAACGTACTTTTTCCCGAACCGTTAGGCCCCATAATAGCATGAACCTCGCCCTTGCGAATGGTCAGGTCTATGCCTTTTAAAATCTCTTTACCGTTAATTCCGGCATGTAAATTTTTGATCTCCAATAACATATCTTCTTTTTGTTATTAACTTAAAAATGCAAAGTTACGAAAAAATTTCGTATCTTTGCACCGTTTTACAAAAAAAAGACAATGAAAGAAGTAAGTTTCATACGACGCAATATTGACAAATGGAAATCGCTCGAAAAGGTGGTTGACAAAGCGCTGACGCATGACCCGTCGGAACTTGCCGACGCTTATACCGAAATCACAACCGACTTGTCTTTTTCACGCTCTCATTACCCCAAATCACGTATTACGCTTTATCTCAACAATCTGGCGTCTGCGCTTCATAATCAACTGTATAAGAACAAAAAAGAAAAGTATTCGCGCTTCATCACATACTGGACGCAGGAAATACCGCTTGTCATGAAACAGTCGCAAAAGGAATTGTCATATTCGTTTATTGTATTCATTATAAGCGTTTTAGTAGGTGTTATATCTGCCTATAACGACGATACTTTTGTTCGTCTCATTCTTGGAAACAGTTATGTGGACATGACGCTCAACAATATCGAAAACGGCGACCCTGTGGGGGTATATAGTAAACACAATGCTATGGAAATGTTTTTTTATATCATTTACAACAACATACGTGTCTCATTTATAGTATTTGTATTCGGATTGATGACAGGGTTCGGAACGGGACTGGTACTGTTATCCAATGGAGTGATGGTGGGGGCTTTTCAGGCGTTTTTCTTTCAGCATGGTGTAGGTTTGGAATCCATGCTCGCGATTTGGCTGCACGGCACTTTTGAAATTTCGGCTATCGTCATTGCCGGAGCTGCCGGTTTTGCGCTTGGCAACGGTTTCTTATTCCCCGGCACATATTCGCGCGGATACGCTTTTCGACAGGGCGCAAAGAGAGGTCTTAAAATCATCGTCGGACTAATACCGGTGTTCCTCACTGCCGGATTTATCGAAAGTTTCCTTACCCGACATACCGAATTTCCGGACATGTTCCGTCTTTTTATTATTCTATTATCCTTATTTTCAGTGATATGGTACTATGTAATATTTCCTAAACGTATTTCAAATAATTTAACAATATGAATCGAATCGAATTTTACCGTTGCCGAGATTTTTCGGGCAAGATGAACGCCACGTTTGACTTTATTCGTGAGAATGCCCGCCCGCTGTTTAAGTACATTTTTTTCTTTATCTTTCCGGTATGCCTCTTGCAGACATTCATGATGAATTCCATTTACGGATCAGCGATTATTTCAATATTTACGTTGGGTAACACCGACTATTTCGGCGATTCTGCCGCGTCGTTTTTTTCCAATTTCGGACTTCTTTATCTGTGCTATCTGGTTGGAACATGCATACTTTCGGGATTGATTTATGCCATGATGCATACTTATGCTACCCGCGAAAACCGCCTTAAAGACGTTGTTTTGGAAGATTTTAAACGCCCTCTGTATCAAAACATTATGCGTTGTATCGGAATGTCGCTTTTTATGATTTTCTTTGTGATAGTGTTATCTGTTTTTGCCGGTTTGCTCGCCGCTACCGCATCGGTTGTGTCGATTTGGCTTTCTTTAATCTTGATTCTCGGTGTTATTGCGCTGATAATCCCATTGACGCTTGTGATCCCGATATATTTGTTTGAACGTCAAATTTCGTTTTTCGGCGCTTTGATAAAAGCATGGCAATTAGGCAGCGCTACTTTTTGGAGTATGGTAGGATTTATAATAGTAATCAGTTTGATATCGTCTGTTATTCAAACGGTTATGGCTGTGCCATGGTACGTAGCAAATATAATTAAAGTTGTTTTGACGGTGCCTTCCGGTGGTGTCGAGACAAATTCCGTTATCTTGAAATTTGCAGTTTTTCTGTCCGGCATTGTACAGGCTTTAGGAATGTATTTGTCTCTAAGTCTGACGGTTATCGCTCTTGCTTTCCAATATTTCCATGCCCGCGAAAAAATTGAAGGCGTTACTATCGAAGAAAATATTACAAAGTTTGATTCCTTATGACAATACAGGCGGATACTTTATATTATGACACGTTAAAAGTAGCAGAATATCAGCAAAATAAGCGTTATGACTATGCTTCGCAGATGGATTTGCCCGAATACTCATGGTTCGATACTGTTTCGAAATGGTTCAACCGTTTGATTAACAACATTTTCGGCGGTACTTTTGAGGAAAACGTTACAAAACCCGTAATGATAGGACTGTTTTTTATCATAGTAGCGGCAACGCTCTATTTTCTCTATCGTAAACGTCCCGAATTGTTTCAGTTTTCCCGCAAAACATCTTCCGGCTTGCCTTACAATATTGAAGCCGAAGACATTCATGTTATTGATTTTGAACAAGATATAACTTCGGCGCTCAATCGCGGCGATTATCGCTTTGCCGTCCGTTTGAAATATCTGCAAACGCTACGCATATTTTCGGATAACAATCTTATAAACTGGCAAATACACAAAACTCCTACCGAGTATATCTACGAGTTAAAAAATGCCGACATCAAGTCGGATTTTCGCACCGTAACAACTCTGTTTCTGCAAATCCGTTACGGCAATTATCCTGCCAATGCCCGTATTTTCAATAAAATATCCGAACTGCACAACAATATAGTTCGTTTCATCAAGAGCGCTGCCCCCAATGAAACGAACTGATTACTAAATCATTATTTGGTTATTTTCAGCGCATATCCTCCTCCGGGGGCAAGTCGGACGTTGAGTTTGCGGTCGGCGGGGATGGTTATGGTTTCGCGTTTGTAGTCGGATGCGGCTCGTGAAGCGTTGGCGCCGTCTTTAAACGCTTCTCCTTTGTACGTTCCTTCGCCCAGAAACGACAGGTCGATAGTCATGTCGCGGGCATCCCAGTTGGTCAGCGCCCCTACATACCACACATCGCCCTTGCGACGGGCTATGGTAACGTAACTGCCGACTTCGCCGTTGATAGCCACCGTTTCGTCCCAAGTTGTAGGGATTGTAGCGATAAAAGAGGTGCATTTCGGCTCGGCAAGATAGTTTGACGGATTATCGCAAAGCATAGTCAGCGGCGCTTCAAATATCACATATTCGGCAAGTTGATGACAACGTGTACCTTGGCTCATCGGTTCGGAATTAATCGGACGGAAGTTTCCTTTCGTAGCGTTACGCATCGCGCCTTGCGTATAATCCATCGGGCCGGCTACCTGACGAATAAACGGTATCGTAACATCGTATTGTGGCTGATCAAGGTCGGATGATGACCATTTGAGTTGCTCCAAACCGTTTACTCCTTCGAAGTTGATCACATTAGGATAAGTGCGATAAAGTCCTGTCGGCTTGTAAGTTCCGTGAAAATCGATAAGAAGTTTGTATTTGGCTCCCATTTCGGCGGCGCGGCGGTGGAAATCAACCATCACTTGGTCGTCGCGATCCATGAAATCGACTTTAAACCCCTTAATACCCATTTTAGAGTATGTTTCGCATACCTTTTCCATATCGCGGTCGAAAGCATAATAGCCTGCCCAGAGTATCAGATCGACGTTTTTCATCTTCGCATACTTCGCAAGTTCGGGCAGATTGATTTCAGGCACTATCCGAAACAAGTCGGCGAGTTGGTTTACAGCCCATCCTTCGTCGAGAATGACATATTCGATACCGTTTTGCGACGCAAAATCTATATAGTATTTGTATGTTTCGTTATTGACGCCGGACGTGAAATCCACATTGCGAATGTTCCAGTCGTTCCACCAGTCCCACGCCACCTTACCGGGCTTGACCCATGAATAATCGCCCTGTGAAGGGGTTGCCAACTTATAAACGATGTCGGTATCGGCGAGGTCGGTATCTTTTTCCGACACCATTATTATTCTCCAAGGGAATGACGTTTTGCCGTTTACTTTGGCGATATAATCTTCGCGACTGTCAACGAGCATTTGCAGACGGTTATGTCCTCCCTGCGTAACTCGTTGCGGATAGGGCGCAAAAACGCCTTTGAGACCGTCGGCTTTGCCCGGATAGAGAAACATTCCGGGATAGTTAAGCAGGTCGGCTTCGGTAATGAGCACTTTTTTGCCGTGAGACGTTTCAACTAACAGCGGCGTAATGCCGAGACGTTTTTTGTTCCATTTCGAGAGCGCTATATAGTTATACGGCTGCTCGAAAGAGTTGAAATACTGCTTGTTGAGGGGTTCGTTTTCGTTTGTGTTGGTGTATGCGATGAAAGCCTGCCGGTTAGCGGGAAAATTAAATTCCGCCTGCTCGTCTTTGATTATCAAACTTTTATCTGCATTTGAGACGAAACGATATGCAACAGCCTCGTTATATGCCTTAAAGACGAGACTGTAATCGCCTTCAAAGTTGATTGTCAGTTCGTTATAATTATCTGTTATCTTGTTTTTCTTGTAAATAACCGGTGTAAGTGTTTCATTGACGGTTTTAGCGGCGCTACCTATAAGTTTGGGATTGATACCGAAGCCGTTACCGTCGTTCAGCGTCATCGAAACGGCCGATTTCGACAGTATCGGGTCGCCGCCGTGAGTTATCGTATATTCGATCGTTTTGCCGATATATACCGTAGCGTTCAGTTTGCCGTTGGGAGATTTGACTGTCAGTATTTTATCGAATTTCGGCGGCTCATAAGCCTCAACCGGTTTGAGTTTCAAAGCTTCTTCGGGAAAGTCGGTAGTGATAAAATCAACTCCAAGCGACATCATCTCGTTAAAGTCTTCCGGTTTGACAGTCCAAACATTAACCGACATGCCCTTAGCATGGGCTTCGGCAACATATTCGGGATGAGCGCGAAAAACGCCGTAATGATAGTCTATTCCGTTGATATTCCACGCTTTAAGTTCGTCAAGGGTATAAGTTACCGAGCCGCTTGCAAGATATGCTATTTCTTCTGTCGGCACAAGACGACCGAGTTCTTTGCAAACTTCGATGCTAAACGAAATATACTCAACGTTTTTGCCCATTCCGGCTGCCGCAACCTGTTTGACACATTCGGCGGCGATGGCTCTGTCGCGTTCGGGAGTTTTGTGTGGTTTGATTTCGAGTATCAGTTTGGTTTTGGGTTTGAGTTTGCCCTGTTTGAGATAGTCTTCGAGCAGCGGCAGATGTTCGCCGTTATCGATTGTCAGGTTTTTAAGTTGGTCATAAGACACATCTTCGATCCTGATGTCGTTGATTGTTGCGTCATGGTTGAGGACTACTTTGCCGTCGGCAGTGAGCCAAACGTCAAATTCCGAGCCGTAACAGCCTATCTCCTGCGCCTTTTTGAGTGCAACAATAGAGTTTTGCGCAGAGCCTTCCGTTTGCCAGTAGCCGCGATGTGCAATAGTTTTGGGTACTTTGGCTTTCTTTGCCTCAGTGTTGAATGATAATGCAATGATTATCAATGTCAAAAACATTCTCGTTTTCATAATTTTTAATTCTTAATTCTTAATTTGTAATTTGTAATTTGTAATTTTTAATTTTTAATTGTTGATTACCCATCTTGTAAGCCCTCGTTTTTCGACGCTAAACTCGGCGCCGATTTTGAATAATTTCCTGCCGTCGGTGGTGTAAGGGATGAGGTATTCTTTGGTATCTATTTGATTCAGAGCGTCTTCGGCTGTAGCTTTGTTGTCCATTTTGAACTCGAAGACAAAGATAGAATCGGCTGTCTTAACTACTGCATCGGCTCGTCCGTTGGCGTCTTTGACTTCGATTTGAGTAAATTGTCCCATCAAAGTAAACAGCAGATAAAATATTAATTGATAATACTTTTCGTCTTTTTTCTCATTGTCTATGGCATCGTACTGAATGCTTTTATAGAAAGATTTAACCATCGACATAAAGCTTTCTATGTCGCCTACTTCAAGTTTTCGCACAAAATCGCCCGCAAAAAAACTGTTCATTATCTGCACATCGGCAGGAGAATATACGCCAAGCATATTTTTCATAAAACCGTATCTTACCTCTTCATTGGGATAGCCGAGAAAATAACTGTTATATTTGCTATCGAATCGCTTAATAGTCAGATAACCACTTTGATACAGCACAGGAACAGGGTCGGTGCCGTTAACTCTATAATCAGACAGGAAGTCGATCGGCACAGCAACATCATTGGTACTGAACTTACGCGGGTCTAATCGGAAACTTCTTATCATCTGAACCAGAAAAGTAGGTGTGCCTGTCTCAAACCAATAATATTCAAAATAATTGGAGTAAAACGTATTCAACACGCTATAAGGATTGTAAATATGATCGCTACGGCGAGAAAAATGATAACCGTCGTAATTTTTTTTCAACTGTGCAAAAGCGTTTTCTTCCGAGATGTCCAAATTTTTAGCCAGCGCTTTGAGTTCCGGCTGGAAATTGTCTTTGAGTTCGGTTTCCGTCAAACCGCAAATTCCGGCATATTCATCGGATAAACTGATGTCTGTCAAATGATTAAGGTCGCTGAAGATGCTAACTTTCGAGAACTTTGTTATACCGGTGATGAATACAAATCTCAAACAAATATCCATAGATTTGAGTACTCCGTAAAAGGATTTCAGAGTGCTTATCACTATTTCGTGCAGGTCTTTATTATGCATCGATTCGAGTAAAGGCTTGTCGTACTCATCAACTAAAACTACTACCTGTTTGCCGGTTTTTTCATAAGCGCGCCTTATCAGTCCTGAAAAACGCGCCGGAAAAGTTGTATCCGCTTCATCTTTACCCCATTGAGATTCAAATACGCGCAAAATTGCATCTAATTTGGCGTTAAAATAGTATTCCGATGTATATTGTTCGCCGACAAAATCAAGATGAAACACCGGATATTCAATCCATTCTTTCTCAATCTCGCCGATGTAAAGCCCGTCGAAAAGATGCTTTTTGCCAAGAAAATATGCTTTCAAAGTACTAATAAACAGCGACTTGCCGAATCGTCGCGGGCGTCCGAGGAAGTACTGTTTACCGTATGTCGCCAGCCGCTTGACGTAAGAAGTTTTATCTACGTACAGAAAGTCCTTATTACGTAAATCTTCAAAATCCTGTATGCTCAAAGGCAATTTTCTTGTTACTTTTTCCATTTATTTAGCATAGATGTTAAAAATTTCGATGCAAAGATAAACATTCTTGTCAAGATTTCCAAATTTTCAAAAAAAATCAGCGAAATATTTTGTTTCTCCAAAACATTTGCATATCTTTGCATCGCTATTTAAAAGAAATGAAATGAAAACGAAAACATATTTTGTTCTTTTTGCGATGGCGTTTATGGCGTTTATGGCGTTTGCAGCCTGCCTGTCGGCTCAACAACAGTTGACTAACTTGCCTGCGGTTTTTATTCAAACCGTCGGAGGAGCAACTATTTACGACAAAATAAACTATATAGATGCGCGGCTGACTATTCGCAGTTCGATACCGGCACACGATATGACCGACGTCGTAACAGGCATTCGCGGGCGGGGTAATTCGACATGGAAAATGCCTAAAAAGCCTTATCGCATAAAATTGGACAAGAAAGCCCGTCTTTTCGACGCCAACGCCAACGCCAAAAGCTGGGTGCTGCTTGCCAACTATGCCGACAAGACGTTGATGCGCAATGCCATAGCGTTCAAAATCAGCGAGTTGGTAGGTCTTGATTTTACCCCTACTGTGCAATTTGTTGATTTATATCTTAATAATCAGTATCTTGGCAATTATATGCTTACCGACCAGATACAGGAAGGCAAAGAGCGAGTAGAAATAGACGAAATACCGAAAGAGCCGACGGAAACAGAACTTACAGGTGGCTACCTGCTTGAAATAGACGGATTTACAGACGAAACATGGAGATTTACTTCAAGCAAAAATCTGAATATCTCAATCAAATATCCCGATGACGATATCACCAGCAAGCATTATATTTACATCCGTGATTTCATCAACAAATTTGAAGAGCGTCTCTTTGCTGCCGATTTTACCCATCCCGACAACGGATACAGAACGATGACGGATACTGCTTCGCTGATTAACTGGTATATAGCATCAGAATTGACCGGTAACTCCGACGCTTTCTGGAGTACATATATTTACAAAAAGCGTGAAATCGACAAAATATTTTTCGGCCCGCTGTGGGATTACGACATTGCGTTCAACAACGACATCCGACTTGGCGATGCTCAGAAGAAACTGATGCGCGAAAACGCTCATTTGCCGCGTACTTGGATAGAGCAGATGTGGCGCGACCCGTGGTTCAGACAAGCGGTAGAGCGACGGTGGAACGAACTTGTCGCCTCCGGACTTGAAGCCTCCCTGACCTCGTATATCGACGCTACGACATCTTTACTAAATGCTTCTCAACAGCAAAACTTCTCAAAATGGAAGATATTCAACCAGAGAGTCCATTACGAATATGCGCTCTTCGGCAACTATCAGCAGGGAGTTGATTTTTTGCGCTCTTATATTGTCGAACGCATCAAATACCTCAATCAGGCGTTTTTTATATCCGAAAACGACAGACCGACCCCGCCATTTGCAGCCGAAAATTTTTACTACATCATCATGAACCGACGCACGCATAACGTAATTGATGTAAAAGACCACTCCAACGATGCCGGAGCGCAACTGCATCTGTGGCAACCCGTTGAAGAAGTGGCCTCACAACTCTGGAAAATAGAACCCATCGATAATACTTATTTTTGCTTTATCAATAAACAATCAGGATTAGTCTTGACGGCCAACGGACTACAAAACAATCTGTTACAGACCGAACGCAACGACACCGACCCTGCAAAGAAGTGGAAAATAACGCCTGCCGCTAATGGCGGATTCTACGGCATCGAAAGCGCCGTAGAGCCTTATTACTACTCTGTTAACAACAGCGGCGGAGGCTATGATAACGGAACGCCGGTTATAGTTTACAACAATCGCATCACCGAAAGCGAAAATCAGCAGTGGTATATCTCCAAGCGTGAACTGATTACCGCTAATGCTCCGACGATGTCAATCCTCGCTGCGATCAAATGGCATAGCGTTGGTAACAGTTTGTATATAAACAACTTACCTGATGATGCCCAAGTCGTTATTTACAATATCGTAGGGCAACCGATACAAAGCACCGTCGGCAATAACGGACAGGCTGTGATACTGCTTCCCAAGCGCGGTATCTATGTATTAAGCGTCGGAAACCGCTTTTCACGTAAGATAGTCTTTTAAAAATTCGATCATTCAAGAACGATTTGCGGAGATTATTTTGTGTTTTCTACGCATTTTTGCGTATAATAGTTTGAATATTCTCCGTAAATTTGTATCTTTGCATCTTAAAATTAAAATGATATGGCAAAATACATATATCAACACGAAAATTGGACGAACTTTGTTTGGGACGAAGATAAAATCCGTGATTTATTCGGCGAAGTGAAGTATTTACAAGGCAAACTGAACGGCATAATGAGTACAATCGGTTTCTCTCATAAAGAAGAAACGCTGCTCAATACTTTCACTTTCGATATTTTGAAATCGTCTGAAATTGAGGGCGAACTGCTAAATTACGACCAAGTTCGTTCTTCTATTGCTCGCCGTCTCGGAATAGAAACAGCAGGATTAGTGCCGTCTGCCCGCAATATTGAGGGCATTGTGGAAATGATGCTCGACGCCACACAACGTTACGAAAATCCGCTAACCGAAGAACGCTTGTTTGGTTGGCATAATGCCTTATTTCCAACAGGTTACAGTGGCGCACGTAAAATTGATGTTGCTTGTTATCGGAAAGACGAAATGCAGGTGGTTTCGAGAGCAATGGGCAAGGAAAAAGTGTTTTACGAAGCCATACCGCAAGCATTTGTCAAGCAGGAAATGGACAAGTTTTTGAATTGGTTAAATACCGATTTCAGCATCGACAACATTTTGAAAGCCGCAATCGCTCATTTTTGGTTTATCATAATTCACCCCTTTGACGACGGCAACGGACGTATTGCAAGGACAATCACCGATATGCAGTTGGCGAGAGCCGAGCAGAGTTCGCAACGATTTTACAGTTTGTCGAGCCAAATTCTTGTTGAAAAGAAAGAGTATTACGAGGTGTTGCAAAAAGTTCAGTGGAATACCGACAGCGACATTACCGATTGGTTGGTTTTCTTTTTGAATTGTATAAGAAATGCTTTTCTTTCTTCGGAACAGGCGACTTCACACGTTTTAAACAAAGCAAGATTTTGGGCAAAACACGAACATACACCGATCAATGAACGGCAACGACTCATTATCAACAAACTTCTTGACGGCGATTTTGTAGGCAAACTGCAATCGTCAAAATGGGCAAAAATCCGCAAATGTTCGCAGGACACAGCAATACGCGACATAAAAAATTTGATAGGAAAAGGCATACTTCGACAAGGAGAAGGCAGCGGACGAAATACACATTACAAACTGAATGAATAAAGTTCAGTGCTTTCAACCGCTTGCAGGGTTTGAAACCGCTGCAAGGTTTTTGGGGTATGGTTCCTTTCAACCGCTTGCAGGGTTTTAAACCCTGCAAGGGTTTGGGATACGGTACCACGTCAT
>JAITHS010000056.1 GCA_031279875.1 Tannerella sp. | reverse complement strand
CCTTATCAACACAAAAACAGTTTACGACAATATCGCTTTTGTAATGAAAGTTGTCGGCAAGTCGCACAGCGAGATCGCCCGTCGGGTGCCAGAAACACTTGAAATGGTGGGCTTGAGCGACCGTGCAAACTCATATCCCGCTCATCTCAGCGGCGGAGAGAAACAACGTGTTGGAATAGCCCGCGCTCTGGCAAACAACCCATTGATACTGCTTTGCGATGAACCTACTTCAGCCCTCGATCTTGAGAATACAAATGCTATCTTACGCTTAATCAAAGATATAAACATTAATACAGGTATTACAACAGTCATTATTTCGCATGAGATGCATGTTATCAAGAAAATATGCAAACGGGTAGCCGTAATGTCGCAGGGAAAAGTGATAGAACTCGACGAAGTCTTTAACATTTTTACCGCTCCAAAACAGGATTTTACCCGACAAATAGTCAGTCAGACGCTTGATATTGACTTCCCCGCCCACAGCACCTTGCGAACGGATTCGAAAACACTGAAACTGATATATAGCGGCGAGCGTGCCAGCGATGCCGTAATATCGGATACAATTGTATTTTTTAATGTGAAAATCAATATATTACTTGGAAAAATAGAATATATTGCAGACAAACCATACGGCGTGTTGATCGTTGAAATTACAGGTAGCACGGAGCAACTTGACGCCTCAGAACGCTATCTGCGCGAGCACACATACAAAGTTGAAAATGTAGAAAAAGGAACAATTTAAAAATAATTTATTATGAACAATTTACCATTATCCGAACTGGCAGGTTATCTGCAGACAGCCTTTCTTGAAACATTCCTGATGTGCGGACTGTCGCTCGTCATGTCGGTTATACTTGGAACAATTTTCGGCTTGCTGATTTATGCAACTCGAAGCGGCGTCTTTTGGGAAAACCGTATCCTCAACATCATCAGCGGTGTATTTATCAACATCATTCGTTCCATTCCGTTTGTGATTCTGTTAGTGTTGCTTTTGCCGCTTACAAAACGGATCGTCGGTACTTCAATAGGTCCGCTGGCCGCTTGCGTATCGCTGACAGTGGCGTCGTTTGCCTATTTTGCCCGTTTAGTGGAGAGTGCGTTGTGCAGTGTTGAGAAAGGCGTCATAGAAGCCGCGCGGGCTTTTGGCGCAAACAATTATGACATTATACGTAGCGTATTATTGCCCGAAGCCTTGCCGGGTATATTGCGCGGAGTAACCATCCTCGCTATCGGTTTGCTTGGTAATTCTGCCAATGCAGGCATGATAGGCGGCGGTGGAATCGGAGACCTTGCGGTACGCTTTGGTTACTATCGTTATCAGACGGATATAATGGTAATTACTGTGGTATTGCTGATCGTATTGGTACAAATAATACAAATTATAGGCGACCGAATAGCCGCTCGTGTTGAAAAAAATTAATCCATAATATTAACAAAAAGCGCCCCCACAACCATTGAGACCGGTATCAGGAGGCGCAACTAAACAAATTAACTATGACAAAATTAGAAAGAAAAATTGAATTTAAGCAAAAAATTAGAAAAAAAATTTTGCGACACAGGTACATCCTGTTATCTACACTATTGATAGTAAGCGCATTAACAGCGTCTGCTCAAAAATTTAAAGTTGAAGGGCGAGTATTAGACGCCAAAAGCAATGAAAGCATCATCGGTGCAAATATTTTCCTGCCGAAATACAAAACCGGCACCGTAACGGATGCGGAGGGCAATTTCTCGTTGAACGCAACAGAGTTTCCTGTAACATTATCTGTCAATTTAATAGGTTACAAAACCCTCGAAGTCGAGATATACGAATACACCGAACCTCTCAACATTTTCCTGCAGGAGAATCCCAATTTGATTGAAGAAATAGTTGTTATCGGCTACGGATCGCAAAAACGAAAGGAATTGACCGGATCCGTTTCATCAATCCCAAAAGATGTTTTACAACAGCCTGTTACATCCTTCGATCAAGTATTGAGCGGCGCTATACCGGGAGTTGTTGTGAGCCAAAATTCAGGTCAACCCGGCGCTTCTTCGACAATCCGCATCAGAGGGGGCAATTCTATCAACGGTGGAAATGAGCCTTTGTATGTAATTGACGGCTTCATCATTTACAACGATAACAATAACTCGAAAACGAATGCCGGACAGGAACTTTCGGCAATCGGAGGCATTGACGCCAATGTCAACCTGCTGTCAACAATCAATCCCGCTGATATTGAAAGTATAGAAATCCTCAAAGATGCTTCCGCAACAGCGATTTACGGCACGCGCGGAGCCAATGGCGTTATCATTATCACTACTAAAAAAGGCGTCAAAGGCTCTAACAATGTCTCTTATCAGGCTACTGCCGGCTGGTCGGAACTGGCAAAGAAACCCAAATTGCTCAACGGACCTGAATGGTGGGCTTTATACAAGGATTTTAATCCCGAAAGCGTTGTTGAGCAGCTTACAAAAAACGGGGGCTTCGATCCCAACAGCACTTCCGACTGGGTAGGCGAGGCTATCCGCAAAGGTTTTACACAAGACCATCAACTGAACATCAGCGGCGGTGAAGCCAAAAGTCGTTATTCCATTTCAGGTAATTATGCCTCTCAAAACGGGATTCTCAAAAACACCGATTATGAGCGTTTTTCGTTTCGTATCAACCTTGACAGAGAAGTTTTTAAAAATTTTCGCGTCGGTGTAAATGCCCTTGCTACTCATGCAATACAAAACTCGTTAGGTACTTATAACCATGATAATGAAGTTAATTCGTGGGTTTCTATTCTGCGTTCATCGCCTGTTGTACCTATATATAATGCCGACAAGTCGTATAATCACTTCAATCCTTTTGCCGACAATCCGGAAGAAAATGCGCTGTCAGACCTGCTTACCACAACAAGTGAAACAAAAGTAAGTCGCGCTTTGGGTAATTTCTTCGCCGAATACAAGCTATTGCCCGAATTGACGGTTAAGATAAATCTCGGCGCAGACCTGCTCGGCACCAATCAAAATTATTACGCGCCAAAAGACGCAATAGGCGGGCACAAGTCGAATGGCTTTGCTACGAAAGGCAGTAAAACCGTAAATTCGTGGCAGTCTGAATTTACGCTCTACTACGACCGTACATTCAAAGATATACATCACATCGGCGCTTTGCTTGGTTACACGTATCAACATGCCGACCTTGAATATGGCAACGCTATTGCAACCAATTTCCAAAACGAAGCTACCAAGTTCAACAGCCTGCAGAGCGGTACGCCCGCCATTCCGTATTCGGGCGCTGAAACAAGCGTCCTGCTTTCGTATCTTGGTCGCGTGAATTACACCTTATCGGACAAATACAACTTGACGGCTACATTAAGAGCCGACGGTTCGTCGCGTTTCGGACCCGCAAATCACTGGGCGTACTTTCCTTCGCTGGGACTTTCGTGGAACCTTAATGAAGAAAATTTTTTGAAAGATTATAAAAATTTAAGCAGTCTTAAATTGCGCCTAAGCGCCGGCACAACCGGAAATCAGGAAATACCTGCCTATCTTTACGAGAATACGTTAGTGCCGGATACCTACTCTTACGGCGGCACAGTCGTTGTAGGCTTTGCGCCGGGAATCACAAAACCCAATCCCGACCTCAAATGGGAGAAAACGACTCAATATAACGCCGGTATTGACATCGGTCTGTTCAAAGACCGTATTACCGCAACTTTCGACGTCTATAACAAGAAGACGACCGACCTGTTATTGCTTTTACCCGTAGAGAAGACGACCGGATACGAAAACACATACGCCAATGCAGGTTCGGTATCCAATAAAGGTATCGAAGCTGGTTTCAATATCCATGCGTACAAATCCAAATCTTTCAACTGGTTTACCTCAATCAACTTGTCGCACAATACCAACAAGGTGATTGGTCTGGGCGGGTTAGACGAGATACAGCCGACCTTTCCGGGAGCGGGCGCACTCTCAACCGTCTATCCTGCCATTGTCAAGCCCGGATATGCGCTGGGGACTTTCTATGGCTATCAATTTGATGGCGTTGTGCAGCAGGGCGATGATGTGTCGAAAGTGCCGGTAGCCTCATGGATTACCGATCCTTCGTTTCAACCCCAGCCCGGATATCCGAAATATCGGGATGTATCAGGTCCCAATGGCGTGCCGGACGGTAAAATAACGCCTGAAGACAAAGTCATTCTCGGCGATGCGCAACCCGATTTTACGCTTGGTTTCAACAATACGCTCACCTACAAAAGGTGGGATGCGGCAGTTTATATATTTGCAAGTTACGGAAACAAACTGTATAACGCCCTTGAAAACAAGTTAAATATACCGTATCACAATTACAATGCTTCGGCGTCGCTGCTGAACAGGTGGACGCCTTCCAATCCGTCAAACAATGTTCCGAAAGCCTATGAAGCAAGTACTTTTGTGATGGACAGCCGTTTTATTGAAGACGCCTCCTATCTGCGTCTCAAAAATCTGACAGTCGGTTATACGCTTCCCTTCCACGTCAGCGGATTGAGACAAAAATCATCTGTCCGCATCTTTCTGACGGCACATAATCTATTGACAATTACCGGATATGGCGGCTTTGATCCCGAAGCCTCGC
>JAITHS010000031.1 GCA_031279875.1 Tannerella sp. | reverse complement strand
ACAGACGGTCATTTCGGGCAAATTGTTAGACGCATCAGACGGTAAACCGGCGGTAAATGTTATCGTTAAAGCATTGACCGCAGATACCGAAAACGACTTTTTAAAATTTTTTCAACATTTTTGCCGAGATTACAGCAAAAAACACTACCTTTGCGGTCTTTTTATTAACAAAACTAACAAATGACTACATTAGATATTTATATACAGGATTCGGGCGAAGACAACGACGACGCTATGGTAGTGGTGCCTGTCGTTCTCGAACCTAACAAGAAAGACAATTTATCGAACGGATTGAACAGTGTTGACGACAAACTCTCTATTCTGCCGCTCCGTAACATGGTTCTATTTCCGGAAGTCGTTATTCCGATAACAGTAAATCGTCAGAGATCAAACAAATTATTACGCGACGCGACTAAAAAACGAGCGCAAATCGCTATCTTTTGCCAGAAAAAACAGTCCGCCGATGAGCCTGCCCTAACCGACCTTTATACCGTAGGTACTATCGCCGAGATATTGCGTGTATTTGAGATGCCGGACGGAGGGTCAACTGTGCTTGTACAAGGCAAAAAACGATGCACGATAAAAAAAATTCTCAAAACAGAACCGTACCTCACAGGTATTGTAGAGCATATCAACGACATCATACCAAAAAAATCCGACCGCGAGTTTGAAGCCATCGCCTCTAATATTAAAGACCTTACGGTTAAGATCATGTCGTCGTCGTTTAATCCGCCTTCCGAACTAATCCAATCTATCCGTAACAACCGTAATAAACCGTATCTCATCAATTTTGCAGCAAGCAACCTCGTTGCCGACACCGTAGCCAAACAAGAACTGCTCGCAATCAACGACTTCAAAGAACGTGCCAACAAACTGTTAGTGCTGCTCAACAAAGAAAACCAGCTACTCGAACTCAAAACGGCTATTCAAATGAAAACCAACGAAGCCGTCAATAAAGAACAAAAAGAATACTTTCTTCATCAACAAATAAAAGCTATACAGAAAGAACTTGGTAATGAAAACATTAACGATATCGAAATAGCCGAACTGCGTAAGAAAGCAAAGAAAAAACTCTGGTCGAAAGAAGTAGCCGAAATATTTGAAAAAGAGATTGTTAAACTCGAACGGATAAATCCGCATTCGCCCGATTATTCGATGCAGACCGAATATGTTCAAACTATTCTCAACCTGCCGTGGAACAAATATACAAAAGACAGTTTAAACCTGACACGCGCCGAACGTGTCCTCAACCACGACCACTACGGCATGGATAAAGTAAAAGAACGTATCCTCGAACATCTTGCCGTGCTGATACTCAAAAAAGACATGCGCTCACCTATCATCTGCCTCTACGGACCTCCGGGCATCGGCAAAACATCGCTCGGTAAATCTATCGCACAAGCCCTCAACCGCAAGTATGTACGGGTGTCGCTCGGCGGTCTGCACGACGAAGCCGAAATACGCGGACATCGACGTACTTATATCGGCGCCATGGCGGGACGCATCATCGACGGCATTGAAAAAGCAAACTCTTCAAATCCCGTCTTTGTGCTTGACGAAATCGACAAAGTAGGTAACGATTTTAAAGGCGACCCTGCCGCAGCGCTGCTCGAAGTGCTTGACCCCGAACAAAACGAACGCTTCCACGATAACTATCTCGACATCGATTTCGACCTCTCAAAAGTGATGTTTATCGCTACCGCAAATAATCTGAACTCCATCTCACAACCGCTTCTCGACCGAATGGAAATCATCGAAATGAGCGGCTATATCACAGATGAAAAAATTCATATCGCCAACAAACATCTCATCCCTAAGCAATTAGATGCGCACGGCATAAAATCACTCAAACCTCGCTTCGACAAAGACGCCCTTAAACTGGTTATAGAAAACTACACGCGAGAGAGCGGCGTCCGAGAATTGGAAAAGAAAATCGCAAAGATTTTCCGTAAAACTGCACGCAAAATAGCCTGCGGACAGCCCGTAAAACCGGTTATTACCGTAGAACTCGTGCGCGAATATCTCGGTATCCCCGAATATAATCCCGAAAAATATCAAGGTAATGACTATGCCGGAGTAGTTACAGGGCTGGCATGGACAGCCGCAGGAGGCGAAATACTGTTTGTTGAAACAAGCCTCAGTAAGTTTAAAGGCTCTAAAATGACTATTACAGGCAATCTCGGCGACGTGATGAAAGAATCGGCCGTCATTGCTCTCGAATATGTTCATGCACACAGCAAAATGCTTGGTATTGAGGAAGATATGTTTGAAGACCGCAACGTGCATATCCACGTTCCCGAAGGCGCTATCCCCAAAGACGGACCAAGCGCCGGAATAACAATGGTAACATCTGTCGTATCAGCCTTTACGCAACGTAAAGTGCGCGAAAACCTCGCAATGACAGGCGAAATAACGCTGCGCGGCAAAGTAATGCCCGTCGGCGGTATCAGAGAAAAAATCCTCGCCGCCAAACGCGCCGGTATTACCGATATTATCCTTTGCGACGAAAACCGCAAAGACATCGAAGAAATCAAGCCCGAATATCTCAAAGGCTTGTCTTTTCACTATGTATCCGACATCTCCGAAGTACTCGATTATGCGCTATTATGAAT
>JAITHS010000167.1 GCA_031279875.1 Tannerella sp. | reverse complement strand
CGCTTAACAAAGTCCTTCCAAAAAACACCGCTGTGATCTCTCGGAATTGGACGCAAAGATAAATAAAAATTTTGAAATACGTATAATTTTTTAAGAAAAAACATTATTTTTGCACCCTTAAAACTAAAAAATGATACGAATATTTCTTGTCGGATATATGGGCGTTGGGAAATCGACGCTCGGAAAGGCGCTCGCAGAGAGGATGAAATTGTCGCTCATCGATACCGATATTTTCATCGAAAACCGCTATCATCGCCGGATAAGCGATATTTTTGCCGCTCATGGCGAAGAGAGATTTCGAGATATTGAACATCGCGCAATCTGTGAAGTGTCTCAATGTGAGGACGTTGTAGTATCAACGGGCGGGGGATTGCCGTGCTTTAATAATAATATGGATGTGATGAACGACGCCGGAATAACGGTTTATCTCAAAACGTCGGTTACACAACTTGCCGCCCGTTTGCAGGCAAGCAAGACTGTCCGACCCGTACTGAAAAACCGCACCGGCAGCGAATTGGAAGCGTTTATAGCCGACAGCCTTGCCAAACGAAAGCAGTTTTACGAGCAGGCACGCATCATTTTCGACGCCGAAGTGATGTTTGACGACAGAGACGTATCAACAATGGCGGCACTGTTGGAAGAGTTAATTATTAAACAAAAATAAAATGACAAAAAAGATTACATTTATCTTATTGATTACATGCGTATTATCTGTTAATGCGCAGAGAAGCGAAGAGTTCAGAGAAAGTTGTACCAGCATCATGGTAGGACGCAAAGCGAGCGCCGACGGCTCGGTAATGACCAGCCACACGTGCGACGGCAGATACCGTACATGGATGGATATCGAACCGGCAAGCACTTATCCGCAAGGCTCCGTAACTAAAATTTATCAGGGCGCGCTCTTTACTCAAACGCCTGACGACATGCGCCGTTTCATGCAAGATACGACTTTACGGTTTAGGACGTCCGACTATGAAGTGGCGCTGAAAGTAAAAGGTGAAATACCGCAAGCGCCTGAAACATACGCCTTTCTGAACACGGCATATCCCTGTATGAACGAGAAAAATCTCGCTATCGGAGAAACGACTACCGAAGGGCGACCGGAATTAGTAAACGAAAACGGGATGTTCCTGATTGAAGAACTCGAACGCATTGCTCTTCAACGCTGTACGACAGCCCGCGACGCTATCGTGCTGATAGGCAAACTAATAAAGCAGTACGGTTATGCCGACATCGGCGAATGTATCACGCTGGCGGACAAAAACGAGGTCTGGCATCTCGAAATCTTCGGCGAGGGCAAAGACCGCATCGGTGGCGTCTGGGCGGCGCGACGTATCCCCGACGACCATGTCGGAATATCGGCTAACATACCTCGTATCGGGGAACTAAACCTCAAAGATAAAGATAATTACATGGCGTCGGACAATGTTTTTGAAGCGGCTAAACGGCTTGGATACTGGGACGGAAAGGAGCCGTTTAAGTTTTGGAAAGTATATGGTGGCGTTGAGAAGCCTTTTTCGATGCGTGAGTTCTTTGTGTTGAGCAGTCTTGCGCCGTCGCTCAACCTGTCGCGAGATGCCGACGAATTGCCGTTTTCCGTCAAGCCGGAAAAGCCTATTAGCGTTGCCGATGTGCTGAAATTTTTCCGCGCTACTTACGAGGGAACAACTTACGATATGACTAAAAATCTGTTGATTAAGCGCAAAAAGGCCGATAGCGACGAGTATGAAACTGTCCGCAGCCCTTATGCGAGTCCATGGCCGACGCGCGATTTGACCGCAACATATAACTATCACAAAGACAGCACTATAAACTGGGTCAGGAATATCGCCGTGCCGCAATGTTCTTACGCTCATGTGATTCAAATACGTGGCTATCTACCTGATGAAATAGCTTGCGTGGCGTATTTCGCTAACGACAATCCGGGTCAAAGTCCGCGCATTCCGGTCTATGCCAAAATATTGCGTACGCCGCAATCTATGCTTTTTTCGGGACATAAATACTACGAGCCGGAAGCGTTTGCGTGGCGAATGCGGCGTGCCAACAAACTCGCGTCTATCCGCTGGCAAGAACTCCGAAGCAAAATAGAAACGCCACGCGATTCGCTTGAAAACAAGATGTTTGCAGAGCAGCATCGCATTGAAAACGAAGCGCTTAAAATATTCCGCGAGCATGGCGATGTAGCCGGTCGGGAATACCTTACACGCTACCTCGAAGATTGTGTGAAAGATACCGAAACAATCTGGCAATCAATAGAAAACGACTTGTGGTTTTCGTTTATAAGGGGATTATAAACGTTGCCCCCTTGTAATGACGAATGCCCTGTACGTCATTATAAGCGGCATAACCAAGTGTCGTCCCATGCGGGACTATTGTTGATATGATGACTACTCTCTCCGGAGACTAAAGTTACCGGTTAATAAAGTGTCGTCCCTGCGGGTCTGCGTGGTGCCGTCATCCCATTTCGTTTGGTGCTACCATTCCTGCTACCAAAGACGTTTTTTTGCTTAACCGCATCATTACGAGGGTGTTAGCGTACAGGGCATTCGTCATTGCGAGGAACGAAGCAATCCAGAAGGAATGGCTCGCTGGATTGCTTCGTACCTCGCAATGAC
>JAITHS010000147.1 GCA_031279875.1 Tannerella sp. | reverse complement strand
GGGAATTTGTCCGAACCGAGTACTAACGCTCCGGTCGCGACCGAAATCTCTCTTCCCGACCGAAAAAGCACGGCGTAAGCGCCTGATAATAAAGATGTATCAGGTAGCGGCGTGTCTTTTCCGTCATAAACAAACATCCAGTCGCGGAGGCTGATAGTTTGGTCGGACGCATTGAAAATCTCGACATATTCTGTTGCCGGAAGCATCGTCAGACCGACCGGATTAGCCATTACCTCGTTGAGCAGTATGTCTCCGGGTGCGGATAAATCGGTATCTGATGCCGCAGTTGTCGCAGTAATCATCATCGACAACAATAATATGGTAAAAATCTTTTTCATATAATCCTGTTTCTTTTGTATGCAGGGTGCAAATTTACAAAAAAAATTCCAAGACCAAAAAAAATTACTCTTTAAACGGAAAAACAGACGTAACGTTCTTAATTTCAGGATTATAAGGTAGCGTCCAGACGACTTCAAATTTGTCGTTTATTTCCACAACGAGCGGCGCATTGTCGGAACTACCGGTAATTTTACTGTTTGCGAACATAAGGTTTTCATTATCAAATAGATGCAATTCGGATATTGCTTGTATGGTAGCTCCTTTTATTTCGGTCGTTTTTCTATAATTTTCGATTTGCTGCATATAAGGATTTACAGTGAAGATAGACCGATCTTCCGGACATGACACTATCAGATTGCCTGTTTTATGCTGCACTACTGAGTACGGTTTGGCAAGAATAGGTACGATGCCTTTGAGTTGCCCGTCTTCGGATACGCGCATGATTTTAAATTTCGACACGATAGGTATCAGATAGACACCGCTGTCGGTTTTGAACACTTGTCGGAACTGCGCGTGAACATCAAAAACGAGCGTAGGAAATTTAACTTCTCTGACTTGTTTGCCGGTGGCGTCAAGTTCAACTATTCGTGCCGGTTCGCCGCTGATGCCGAGCATGAAGTTGCCGTCTTTAAGGCGTTTGGCAGTGTGGATTTCTTCGTTTTCGTCGGCTTTATAATCCCACACAGTTTCGTGGTTGCGGGTGATGAGCCGTGCGCCTCCGGTGTAGGCATACAGCACGTTGCCGTTAGGCGTTACCTCTACATCGTCGCACGTTTCGCCCGCTTCCAGAGTGTGTTTCCACTCGATAAGCCCGCTCGCTTTGTCGATGATAGCGATTTCGTTCCAGCTACTACTGCCAGCTACGGCAAGTTTGTCATTTTTGCATGATGTATGTAAAATACTTGTAATCAGCATTAAAAGTGCTACATTTATCTTCATAGAAATAAAATTTTATTATAAACAAGGTGCAAATTTACAAATAATTTTGTAAATTTGCACTTTTTAAAGTCGAAAAAATATGTTTAAGGAACTGTTTTATATTTCCAAATCGCTGATTATCAACCCTGCCGCATCATGGGCGAAACTTGATGCCGAGAGACCGGCAAAGAACGACAAATTTCTGTCCGATTATGTTTATCCTTTCATAGGGTTAATGGCAGCGGCGGCTTTTGTGGGATTATTTGTTTCGGAGGAAAAGTTTTCGTTAGAAAGCGCTATTAAGGCGTCGTTGCTGGCTATTTTGGCGGCTACGGGCGGCTTTTTTCTTACATCGTATCTTATTAACGAATTAAATGTCAGGATGTTTCATCTTGAAAAAGACATCCTTTCCGCACAGCGTTTCACCGGCTATTCTTCGTGTGCCGATTTCTGTGTTAATATAATATATTCGATATTTCCGTCTTTTTTTATTCTGCCTTTACTTAAAATTTACACTTGTTATATAGTGTGGGAAGGTTCTGCTCCGTATATGAAAATAGTTGAAGCCGACCGGCTTAAATACACCGGTATTGCTTCGGGGCTGATAGTTTTCGTCCCTTGGGTACTCGTTTATTTGATAGGTTTTTTAATGCCCGGACTATCCTGAACCGAGTTGTTGTTTGTTAAAAAAATCAGTCCGTAGATAGCTTGTAGCATCTCAATTTCGTGTTTCGCACGGTCTTGGCGGGCGAGTTGTTCGGCGGTAGTTTCACGCAGAAGGTCGGTAGTTGTAGCCGTTCCGTTTTCGAGGCGGACTTCGGCGGAACGTTTTACTGATGCGCGCAGGGCGATGATTTCATCGTCGGTAAGGAGGAGGTCGCGGAATTTACCGATTTCATTTTCTTTGCCCGACATATTTAGAGCAGTGTTGAAAAGGAACGTTTCGCGTTGCACATTGATGGTGTTGCGGTTTGATTCTAACAGATTGAGGCGGTTACGACGGGTATAGAACGCGCCGAAATTCCACGAAAGCCTTACTCCGCCAATATAATAAGCCTGAAAACCGTCTTTGAGCATATTAAGTGCCGGATTTCCGTAGCCGCCGGTCATAAACAAGCCTAATCGCGGCATCAGATCGGCGTTTATCTCTTTGACGGAGGCGTTAAGACTGTGTGTTTGCGCGTCGAAAAGAGTGAGTTCCGGACGGCGAATTTCAAGGCGATTGGGTGTTTGGGGTGTGATTTGGGGTTTCGTTAAGATAGTGCTTTCGTTGAGTTTATCTCCGACGAAAGCCGACAGCATTTCGAGATATGCACGGCGACTGCTCGTTATTTGCGTCTGCGACTGACGGGCTTTCAACTGTTCGGCTCTGACGGCGTCGAGGTCAGATTGATTGGCAAGTCCGTTCTGCATAAGCGAATTAACGCGGTCGTGCATTCGCTGTAAGTCGTCCTGAAAGAGGTTATTCTGCTGCGTCAGCACGTCACATAGCAAAACACCGAAAAACAATTGGTTAACTCTCTCATTGACAGCATAAAGGCTCACGTCTGTTTCCCGTTCTTTTGCTTCGCTTTCGGCACGTATAGAGTTACGTTTTGCGCTGACTGCACCACCGTCCCAGACAGTCTGACTTATGTCAATCGAAGCGCCGTACTGGTCGCGACTTAATGTCGGAATATCAATGTTTTGCAGCGCCGGAATGCCCGACGACGCAAAATCAATCGGAATCTTTGTAACATCCGACTGATACGATGCCTTTGCCGACAATTGCACTTGCGGCAACCACGCTTTGCCGGCGTTCGACAAACTGTAATCACGCGCCCGCTCAATCAATTCGTACTGTCTGATTAGCGGATAGTTAGCGCGCGCTTTGCTATAACATTGTTCTATTGTCAGTTGAGCGGAAAGCGGCATTGAAATAAAAACAATCAGGACTAATATTTTAATATGATTCATA
>JAITHS010000390.1 GCA_031279875.1 Tannerella sp. | reverse complement strand
TATAATTTATTAACTGTTTCTAAAAATATGTTTTTTTAACTTTTTGCGCCCTTGAATCAACGTTTGTTAACATAGATTGCCGACATTTTATGCTAACTTTGCATCTGAATTATACAAACTCAAAATTATGGCAAATAAAATTTTTTACTTATCGGTTCTACTAATACATCTTTTGCCGTTAGATGCAAATGCGGTTGAGGAGAAGCAACTTACGCCTGACGGTCAGCACATTAAGATTATCGGCACTCAATATAGTGTGAACTATGATTCCAACACCGCGTCGGAAACCGTTAACACCAAAAGCAATGCGTTTGACGGCAATTTTGCTACATATTTTGCTTCTTACGACCGCTCTTATACATGGTTAGGGCTTGATTTGGGCGAGAAACATGTAATCACCAAAGTATCATACAGTCCGCGTCGGTCGTATGGAGTACGTCTTCAACTCGGAGTATTTGAAGGCGCCAATCAACCCGATTTCGGAGACGCCGTACCGTTAGGTATTATTACGACCGTTCCGTCCGAAAACGTGATGACCGAACAATCCGTAACCAATTCGCGCGGCTTCCGGTATGTACGCTATATCGGGCCTAACGATGTGCGCTGTAATATTGCTGAAGTAGCATTTTACGGCTTTCAGGGCGTAGGCGACGATTCCAAACTGACCCAAATAACTGGCATTCCCGACGTCATAATTCATACCGTCAATGCGCAGGAAGTAACCTCCAAAGAGACTTATCTCAAAGGCATTGTGTCGTTTATCTCCGAAAACGGGTCGAAATTTTACTCCGACAGCCTTGAAATACGCGGTAGAGGTAATGCCAGCTGGGGATTCCCAAAAAAACCTTATCGCCTCAAACTATTTAACTCAACGTCCGTTCTCGGTCATCCTGCCAAAGGAAAAAACTGGACGCTGATAAACAACTTCGGAGATAAAACATTGATGCGCAACTTGTTAGCGTTCGACATAAGCAAGCGATTTGAGATGCCTTACACCCCCGCCGGCAGACCTGTTAATGTGTTTTTCAATGGCGAGTACAAAGGCTGCTATCAGTTTTGCGACCATATTGACATTCGCAAAAACCGTGTTGATATTGATGAAATGGGAAAAAATGATATTTCGGGCGACAAACTGACGGGCGGCTATCTGATTGAAATTGACGCTTATGCCACTTCCGAAGACCTCTACTTTCATTCTTCGCACTCTAATATTCCCGTAACAATTAAATCTCCCGATTATGATGATATGTCAAAACCCGGAAGCCCTGCACGTCAATATATTATAAACCGTTTTAGCCTTTTGGATTACAGTGCTGTTTACGGCACTACGACTGCATATCAACAATATCTTGATATACAGACATTTATCCGTCATTTTTTAGTAGGCGAACTTGCCGGCAATACCGATACATATTGGAGTACATACCTCTACAAGCCGCGTAACGATGATAAATTTTATGTCGGTCCGGTATGGGATTTCGACATCGCCTTTGAAAACGACAACCGTACACATCCTATTATGGCCAAAAACAACTGGCTGTGTATGACCAATTATTCTTCTTATCCCAACGGTGGGACGCGAAATTTTATAAACAGAATCGTTACAAACCTTCGAGACGATATCAAACAAACATGGGCTTATTATCGCAGAAACGGCGCAATAACCGAAAAGGCTTTGCTCAAAACTATTGATGATTACGCTAATGAAATGGATGAGTCCCAGAAACTCAATTTTATTCGGTGGAAAATTTTAAACAGTACGGTTCATCAAAATTTTCAGGCGCTCGGAAGTTATTCGGCAGAAGTACAGACAGTTAGAAATTATATCACCGAACGTATCAAATGGATAGACAATCTGACCGGATTTGACCCTGTGGAACAACAAAACGTTGCTGCAAACAATATTTACGCATGGTCGGAACATTCCTTGCTTCATGTCAACGGGATTACCGAAAATGTTCTGGTAGAAGTGTTTGATATAATCGGGAAATGTCATTACAGTGTTAATACGTCTCAAAATCTTACTGTGCCTGCCGTAAATGGTTTTTCGGTTGTAAAAATAACTTCCGGTTCGGGAGACAACAAGATTTTAAAGATTTTTAACAGATGAGTTTTTGTTCCGCTGCCGCAAAAAACGCATTATTTGAGGGCGGTTTTCCGACAAGTACCAGAAGAAAAAACTGCGTTGAAATTCCTTTTCGGCTTTACTTTTGGCCGTAAAAATTTTCTCCATAGTATATGGATTTATTCCGGTGTAAAAAATTTCGGTAGCCAATGTCATGGGAGTTGGCGTGAAATCCTGAACCTGCTCCAAACGGTAGTTCATTTGTTTAGTTTTGACAGCCAACTCTGCCATGTCTGTTTCGGTACAGCCGGGGTGAGAAGATATGAAATACGGTATCAACTGATTATTAAGACGATGTTCGGAATTGATTTTGTGAAAAATTGCGTTGAAGCGTTCAAAGACTTCAAACGGCGGTTTGCGCATCAGGTCAAGAACTCGTTTCTCTGTGTGTTCGGGCGCTACTTTCAATCGACCCGATACATGCTCGCGGATAACTGTTTCCAAGTATTTTTGTTTGGAATCGTCTTCCGTTTTTATGCCGCTTTTATACATTAACATATCGTAACGAATGCCGCTTCCAATTGATAACTTTTTGATTTTGTGGTTTTTCATCACATTACGATATAGTTCCGAAAGCAATGTATGGTCGGTTTTGAGATTCTTGCAGACGGTCGGAAAAATGCACGACGGTTTGATGCACTTTTTGCAAATTTCGATGTTTTCACCTTTCATCATGTACATATTAGCCGACGGGCCTCCCAAATCGCTTATATATCCTTTAAAATCAGGCATTTGTGTTATTTTTTCGACTTCTTTCAGGATTGAGTTTTCGCTGCGCGACTTGATGCGTTTGCCCTGATGTGCCGATATGGTGCAAAATGCGCATCCGCCGAAACAGCCTCTGTGGATAGTTACCGAATGTCGTATCATCTCGTAGGCAGGTATTATTTTGCCTTTGTACTTCGGATGCGGCAAACGGGTGTATGGAAGGTCGTAATAACCGTCAATTTCGTCGGTGGATTCGATAGGGTAGGGCGGATTCACGGCTATTACCTTGTTGCCCGTCTTTTGAAGTAGCCGTTTAGATTCGTATTTGTTTGATTCCGTTTCTATTACGCGAAAATTCTTTGCCTGTTTTGTCTTGTCTTTCAAACATTCCTCGTAGGAGAATAGTTCAATATCATCTGCCGTTTTGGGCGGTGAATTAGTGATATAAGCCGTTTGAGGTATGTTTGTGAGATTTTTGAACGGCACGCCTTTTTCGAGCAGTCTGACAATCTCGATAAGCGGTTTTTCACCCATTCCATAGATGAGCATGTCGGCAGGGCTGTCGGCAAGGATGCCGGGGCGCAGGCGGTCTTGCCAATAGTCGTAGTGTGCGAGGCGGCGTAGCGAGGCTTCGATTCCACCGATTATTACGGGTGTGTCGGGGTATAGTTTTTTCAGAATTTGAGTATATACGATCGACGGATAATCGGGTCGCATTCCGGCACGGTTATCAGGAGTATAAGCGTCGTCGCTGCGCAGGCGCCGGTTAGCGGTGTAATGGTTAATCATCGAATCCATCGCGCCCGGAGCGACGGCAAAAAATAGTCGCGGAACACCAAGTTTCGTGAAATCACGGTGGTCTCCGCGCCAGTCCGGCTGTGGAACAATCGCTACGTGCAACCCCTGCGCTTCGAGTACGCGACCTATTACCGCCGCTCCGAACGATGGGTGGTCAACATAAGCGTCTCCGCTGAAAATCACAACGTCAACAGTATCCCATCCACGTGCTTCAACTTCTTTTTTCGTCGTCGGCAACCAAGTTGGTTGGTTAAAGCAATCCAGCGTGCTTTTTCTTCTGGATTGCTTCGTACCTCGCAATGACGAATGCCCTGTACTATCCATTGCTAACTTTTAATTTCAATACAAAACTTCGTGCTTTCGTGTTTAAAAACAATCTCCGATGAAATCGTATTTTTAAACACTCCGAACACCGACGACCCTGAACCCGACATAGCAGCATACTCTGCTCCGAGCGCGTAAAGTTGCTCTTTTATTTCGCCGATAGCAGGATATTTCGCGAATACCGAAGGCTCGAAATCGTTAACAAGGCAGTGTCGCCATTCGCCAATGTGTATGTCGGTTAGCGACGCGAGCGAAAAAGACGGTTTGCACGGTTTCACCGATGCGTAAGCCTCTCGTGTCGAAACGGTAAACGGCGGCTTGATGATATACAGATAATAGCCTTTCAAAGACAATGCAACAGGCTCGAAAACATCGCCCCTGCCGGTTGCTACTACCGGCTTGTTACGGATGAAAAACGGACAGTCGGCGCCTATTTCTGCTGCAATGGTTTCTAACTCCATCTCCGACAATCCGCAAGAGCATAACTCATTGATTAACTTCAACATAAACGCTGCATCGGCGCTTCCGCCACCTAATCCTGCCCCCGATGGAATCGTCTTACGGAGATATATTTCCAACGGCTCAACATCATATCGCGCTGCCATCAAACGGTATGCTTTCATCACAAGATTATCGTCTGCCGTAGCGTCAAGCGGCAGTCCCGACAACGAAAATGAAAGCGTCTCACTCTTAACGGCTTCAAGTGCGTCGCACAAAGGAACGGGGTAGAATACGGTTTCGATGTCGTGATAACCGTCAGGTCGTTTGGCTGTTATGTGCAAGCCAAGATTGATTTTGGCGTTTGGAAAGAGAAGCATTTTTTTAGTGGTTAGTGGTTAGTTATTAGTTGTTAGTGGTTAGTGGTTAGTTGCTTTCTTCTTCGATTTGCTTTTGTTGCCGCTGCGACTTCCTCTTTCGCCGTTTCTACCACATCTTTCGCCGTTGCGTCGTCCTCTTTCGCCGTTGCGACTTCCTCTTTCGCCGTTGCGTCGTCCTCTGCCGTCCGAACGCATATACATATCATTTTTATGCTTTTCCGGCTCATATTCAGGGGCTTTGCCGAGCGACGGGTCAACGGGTATCTTGTAAACATCTTTGTCGAGGAACGTTTCAATCGTTTTAAACATATACTGCTCACGTTCGGAAACAAGCGTGATAGACATGCCTTTACCGTCTGTACCGCGCGCCGTGCGACCGATGCGGTGAACGTAGTCTTCGGGGTCTTTGGGGATGTCGTAGTTGATTACGAGGCTGATATCGGTAATGTCAATCCCGCGCGACACGACGTCGGTAGCTACTAAAACGTCAATATGTCCGTTTTTGAAATCTTTCATAACTTGCTCGCGGTTAGTTTGTTCCAAATCGGAGTGCATATCTGCAACGTTCATCTTCATCCGTTTAAGTATCTGCGTCAATTCCTTAACTTTCTGCTTTTTAGATGAAAATATCAACACTCTTTTAGGTGAACTTTCGGTAAAAAGTTTTTCTAATATTTCCAGTTTCTGCGATTCGTAGCAAATATACGCTGTTTGCATGATGCTTTCGGGCGGTTTTGATATGGCAATCTCTATTTCGGCGGGGTTTTTCATAATATTTTCTGCGAGAGTGCGTATCTTCGGTGGCATCGTTGCCGAAAACATTATAATCTGACATTCTTTTGGTAAGAGCCTGAATATCTGGATAATATCATCATAAAAACCCATGTCGAGCATACGGTCGGCTTCGTCGAGGATAAAAAACGAAACATGCGACAAATCCACTTCCACAAGGTTGATATGTGCAATAAGCCTGCCCGGAGTAGCCACAACAATGTCGGCTCCCATCTGCAAACTGCGTTCCTGTTGGGCATAGATGATGCCGTCGGTACCACCGTAAACCGCTACTGCCGAGCATGGTATGTAGTACGAAAAGCCTTCTATCTGTTGGTCAATCTGTTGTACAAGTTCGCGTGTCGGCGCCATGATAATAGCGTTAATCGCATCATCGGGATAGCCGCCCTTACTCAATTCGTTGATAACGGGCAATACGTAGGCGGCAGTTTTGCCGGTGCCTGTTTGGGCGCATCCGATTACGTCCCGACCTTCGAGTATAGGCGGAATTGCAAGTTCCTGTACAGGCGTCATATCGGTAAAGTTCATAGCGTCCAAGCCGTCTAAAACGGCATTTTCGAGTTCTAATTCATCAAATCTCATTAAAATTTTGCTTAAAAACGCTGTAAAGGTAGCGATATTTTCGTGATTTTCCAAATAATACCCTTAAATCCGCAGAAAAATAAAAAAATTAAGGATATACTCCATTGTCTTTGAGAACTTGAAGCCAGCGGTTCAGGCTGTCGGTCAGAACGACGGATTCTTTGCGTAAAACCCACGATTGCAGTTGGGTAAAGTTATACTTGTCTTTGTTTTTGCTCGTTATCGGGATATTGCGTGCTATGATGTCGTAACGACGATTGTTTAAGCCTTTAAAACATTCATTAAGAGATGTTTCCGGCATTATTTGCACCTCAAAACCGGACAAATCCGAAATTGCCCGACACAGTTCGTACTGAAAGGCCTCAATGCTGTCGTCCGAAACGAAGTAATCGATACTGTTATAGTCGGTTACGATACGAATGATACCTTCTGCTTTGACATCCGCATAATCGCGTATGACGGAGCCGTTGCTCCTTTTAATGCCGACCATTGATGCTATAACCAATGCTAACAGGATGATATACAAAGACATAAGTTTTCTGTGTTTCATATTTTTTGCCGTTATATTGAGTTTTGCGGATATTTCCTTATCTCTGTTTTTCCCTGTAATACTCATCCGTAATATACTCGCTGCTTTCTGCCCATAGAGCGTTTTCAGTATGTTGCAAAGCTTTATATGTTTCAGAAGCCAGAAATTCGGCGAATGCTACGTCAAAATCCTTTTTTTCCCGCTCTGCCATAAGACAGATAATGCGTTCTATTTTGAACATCACATCCAGCGTAATGTCTTCGCCATTGTAAGTGTATTTAGTTTCCATAGACGGTTTTGTTTATAAGTACGAGGCAATCAAGCGCCCGTTCGGTATGAACGGAGACCTGGTCGTTGAGTTTGTTGTAGCGTAATTTCCGCAAAGCCATTTTTGCCGTATAAATACCTTCCGACAGTCCATCGAATTGTTTTATATTCAAGCCGTCTTTGACTGCAAATTCATACTCATAGACGAAAATTCCGTCACCACCATAGCGGTAGCACAAAATCTCCGCCCAATCTTTTGCCTGATTGTGTAGCGTAGTAAGGTAAAAGCCTTTGCCGAAATCACGTTTATCTTTAGACTTCGACAAATCAACCGTACTGAAATCGCAATTCGAGCCGTGATAGAGTTTCATCTCAAACGTCGTTTAAGGACATCGTCTGCAAAATAAAAACTTTCGTCAAGCGGTTGGGTATGCAAGGCGTTGTAATGTTGACGTATCAGCGTATTTATCCCGTTTTCCCTGAAAAGGGCGAACGCTTTTGCCGTCGGGATGCCGTACTTGCCTGCATACTGCTCTACTGCTACCACAACCAACAGGTTTTCATCTTTTTGTCGTTTCGTCATAAGCTGTTCAAATTAAAAAAATCAGATGCAAAGGTACAACATTTTTTAATAATTTACGTATATAAAATAATGATAAAAGAAATTTCTTTAAGAGTTTTGCCCCAAGAGGCTGTTAATGAGGCCTCTATGAAAGCGGCCGTATGTCGGGAGTTAAGTTTGTCGCGTAGTGATGTAACTGCTGTGCGTGTAATAAAACGCTCTATCGACGCCCGACAACGTCAGGTATATATCAATCTGACATTCAGGGTTTTCATCAATGAAGAACCGCCGACGAATGAATTTCAACATATTGAATATCAGGATGTTAGCAGATGCAAGCCGATAATAATAGTAGGAGCAGGTCCGTGTGGGCTGTTTGCTGCTCTGAAATTGCTTGAACTCGGTATGAAACCAATTGTAATAGAGCGCGGTAAGGATGTTCACGAGCGCAAAAAAGATATAGCGCAAATAAGTCGCTCGCATAGCGTCAATCCCGAATCGAATTATTGCTTTGGAGAGGGTGGGGCGGGAGCATATTCCGACGGTAAACTGTTTACCCGCAGCAAGAAACGCGGCTCGGTAGAGAGGATTTTGAATATTTTTTGTCAACATGGAGCAAGCCCGTCGATCCTTGTTGACGCTCATCCGCATATCGGCACCGATCGCCTGCCTCGCGTCATCGAAAATATCCGCAAAACGATTATCAACAGCGGTGGAGAAGTGATTTTTAATACCCGTATGACGGCTTTGTTACGACGCGGGGAAGAAATTGTCGGTATTCAAACGGCTGACGGTAAGGAGTTTATCGGTAGTGTTATACTTGCTACCGGTCATTCCGCACGGGATGTTTACCGATATTTGGCGTCCGAACATATCGCTCTCGAATCTAAGGGAATAGCCGTTGGGGTGCGTCTCGAACATCCGCAGGTGCTTATAGACCGAATACGCTATCACTCGTCGAACGGCAGAGGGTTATATCTGCCTGCCGCAGAGTATAGTTTTACTGCCCAATCCGGCGGACGTGGCGTTTATTCGTTTTGTATGTGTCCGGGCGGATTTGTAGTACCGGCTGCAAGCACGCCCGAACAGGTTGTAGTAAACGGTATGTCGTCGGCGGCGCGCAACTCGCCGTGGGCTAATGCGGGGATGGTGGTGGAAGTGCAGGATGCGGATTTAATTGTTAGAGGCGCGCAATCCTTAACTTCGTTGAGTTTCCTCGAATCGCTCGAACATCTTTGTTGGCAACAAGGTGGGATGAGGCAAACGGCTCCTGCGCAACGGATGGGGGATTTTGTACAGAAACGATTGTCTGCCAGTTTGCCGGAATCGTCTTATACTCCCGGACTTGTTTCTTCGCCTTTGCACGATTGGATGCCGGAGTTTATTACCGAGCGTTTGCGCGACGGTTTCAGGCAGTTTGACAAGGTGTCGCGTGGCTTTCTTACCGACGAGGCAGTGTTAATTGGCGTCGAAACGCGCACTTCGTCGCCTGTTCGCATCCCCCGCGATGCCGAATCTATGCAGCATATAACATTAAAAGGTTTGTATCCTTGCGGTGAAGGCGCCGGTTACGCCGGAGGTATCGTTTCTGCTGCTATCGACGGCGAACTGTGTGCCGAAAAAGCTGCTCTCAATACCATTTAAACAATTTTTTGCCGATAGAAAAAGATATTAACCCGAAAACGGTGAGCGCTATCGACGGGATGATGATATCGACTACTCCCGCGCCTTCGTTGAAGATGCTGCGCATACCGTCTGAAAGGGCTGTCAGCGGTAATAGTTTGATAAATCCAAGGCTCCATTCGGGGAAATTATGATAGCTGAAAAAGATGCCCGACAGCACTAACATCGGCATCTGGACGGCGTTGATCCACCCGTTGCCGACTTCCGTCTTGTCGGTACGGCTCGAAATCATTACGGATATACCGGTAAATGCCAGATTACCTGCAAGAAAAATGACCATCAGCGCTCCGATACTGCCTTGTATTGTTACGTCGAATATCAACCATGCCGCAAGAATAATTATCACAGCATCAATAAAATTCATCAATACACGTACAAACATCATGGATATCAACAAGTTAGACTTCTTCATCGGCGTGGCAACCATCCTGCGCAGCAGTTTCTTGCCTCGCCTTTCAATGAGCGTGTAACTGATGCCCCACAGAATATCCGACATAATCCCGAACGCAATAAGACCGGGTATCAGGAAATCAATATACCGCACGCCTTTTAGCGTTAAAGGAGATACTTCGGATTTTTGGGAATACGAAGCGGTGCCTGTCTCCAAAAATGCCGACATCTTACCATAAGCCAACTGCGCCTGAGCATTGAGGGGATCGAAATAGTATCGGATGACGCCCATCGAATCGGAAACGATGATATCGGCCTCGCCGCGTTTGAGGGCAATAATCGACTGTCGCCAGTCGGCGCGCAAAAAAGTAAATACCGTCGCGCCGAGAACAGGGTCTTCAAGTCGTTGGACGGTCATCCCTTTGTCGTTGGCAATCAGATTGTTGGCATTAAAAAATGAATCAAGTACCGCACTTTCGACAGTCATGATACGAAACTTCGTCTCCGTTTGCTGCGTAAAAGCAAACCCTAACCCAATCGAGATTAACACTGGAAAAACCATCCCCCAGAACAGCACTTCCGGCTCGCGAACGGTTTCAAGAAAATGAGTTATCGTTAGTCGATATAACTGATTGATTTTTAGTTTATTATATAATTTAAGAATATTAATGAGCATATTAATTATTTTGCGAACTTCACTGAAATTCGGTGCAAAAGTATGAAAAAAAAATCAGAAAACAAAAAATTGCCACGAATGCACGAATAATTATAAAGTCGCTTCGTGCTTATAATGACGTGGTACCTTCTGCTTTCTGCTTTCTGCAAACCGCTTGCAGGTGGGGTGTAAAAAATACGGGGTCAAGTTTTTAAAAGATTCGTTCCTTTATTCTGTGCCTAACAGCACACGTTTTTGATAATGGTAGCACCAAACGATAGATAATGACGGTACCACGTCA
>JAITHS010000331.1 GCA_031279875.1 Tannerella sp. | reverse complement strand
TAATTCGTAATTAGTTCTCACCATCCCGGATTTTGCCAGTTATCGCCTGTCAGCGGCAACATTTTGTTGACTTCGTTCATCGGTATCGGCAGTCTTAGGAATTTCTGCGTATAGCAGAGACGCTCTTTCGATACCGGCGCACGATTGTAAGTATATGAGCCGTCGGCGTTACGTGTTATTTTCATGGCAGTAATCCAGCGGTCGGTTTTTTCGAGGTCTTCCGTCGGTTTGTGCCATCGTCGCACATCGTAATAACGATGTCCTTCGAGTGCAAACTCTACGCGACGCTCGTTACGGATACGCAAACGCAGTTCGTCTTTCGACATACCTGCGGGCAGAGCAGGCATTCCTACGCGGGCGCGTATTTCGTTTACTGCTGTAAGGGCATCGGCCGTTTGATTGGCTTCCAGCGCAGCTTCGGCAAGGTTCATAATAGCCTCTGCAAGGCGCATCGCTTTCGGACGCGACAAATTAACATAAACCGTTCCCTGGTCGCCTGCCGTTGGGTGCGCAAATTTGCGCTGGTAGTATCCGGTACGTGTTTTGGTGCGCGAGGTTGGGCTGAGACCTGTCTGCGGCTCGCCGTCCCATGTCGCTATTACCCTTGCGCGGACGCCGGTCTTGGCGGGATAGTTCTCAGGACAGCCTTCCGTTTCGTCAAACGGCCAGAAACAGTAACGCTTCGAGCCGTTGTAATAGAACGAAGCGTAAAAACGCGGGTCGCGGTTCACGTAGGGATCTTGCTCTTTATACATACTGGACGTATTAAAGTTCGGACTTAGATGCGTTACCTCATCGTTATATGGCTTGGCAAGGTTTAATATCGGCTGACCGTCAATAGTTTCAAAGCAGTCGATGAGTTCCTGCGACGGGCATGTGCCGGTCTTGTATTGCCACTGTGCGCCTATACCGTCGATATGAAAAGCCTCCGCCTGACCTCCGTTGGTTTGATAGACAGTTTCTCTGTCGGAAGGCGTAGCCGAATATGCCATGTCGTTACAGAAATATTCGTTAAACATTGCCGCATATTCGTTTACAGAGCCGTCGGGGTTGAAATAGGCAATGTCGCTTGTCCACGGAGTAGGGAAATTTACTTTGTTATATAGTTCATATCCTTGTGCTTTGAGGTTGGCTACCGACTGTTTGCATATCTGATATGCTTCCTGCCAGTGGTCTTGCCCTTCGTTATAGAGCGGACTGGCTGCCATCAGTATCATGCGCGATTTGAGCATTTCGGCTACTGCTTTGGTAAAGCGGAACTGCTCGGCGCCGGTTGTTATACGCCATGGCAGGTCGGGCGAACTCAATGCTTTGTCGCATTCGCTGATTATAAATTGTACCGTTTCATAGTATGACGCTTTTTTGACGGTAGAATAATCAAAATCGGCAGTATAAGGAACTTCCGAAATCGGCATTCCGCATCCGAACCATTTTATCAGTTCGGCATAATAGAAAGCCCGCAGAAGGTGCGCTTCGGCTATCCACCGGCTTTTATCTACCGGATTGGTGATAGGAGATTCGTCAACACGTTGTAGGAAAACAGAGCATTTGCGGATGCCTTGCCAGAATTTGTCCCAAAAATCGCCGTTATTACCGTTGGTGCCGCCGCCGTTGTTTAATACCGGATGGTTCGAAGCAGAGGCTTGTCCCGAATAGAGGCGTCCGCTGCTGATCCATGGTTCTGCTTCGGCGTCCACGTCCCAAGCTTCGTCGGTCCATACCGACGGGCAGCGGCTGTGAAAAAATGTGCATGTACCTCCCTGGGGAATGTATGCGTAGCACGAGTTAAGGTAGGCGGCTGTTTGGTTATAATCGGCAAATATGTCGTTCATATTTGTTCTGCCGTCAGGGCCTTTTTCCATTACATCCGAACATGATAAATTAAAAAGGCTTATTATCAGCGCTGTATATAAATGTATTTTCTTCATATCTTTAAATATTAAATGGTTAGAAAGTAATATTGGCTCCTGCGCTGAACACTTTCAGCTGGGTATAACCTATCGGGTCGGACGTTTCGGGGTCAAGATGCGTCAGGCGGAATTTAGGAGACCACGAAAATATATTTTGTCCCGATAAAAATATTCTCATCTTGTTGATTCCGATCAATTTGAGGGCTTTATCGGGCAGTGTATAGCCGAGTTCGGCATTTTTGAGGCGGGTGAAGGCACGGTTCATTACAAAAAACGAGTTTCTTTGGTGGTTCACGTTCGATGTTGTTGAGAGTGCGGGGTATGTGATTTTGTCGCCTGCCTGTCGGCGTTCTTCCGTCCATGCGTTTTTGTGGTAATCGAAATATGTACCTCTGATAGTATATTCCCAGACGCCCTGTTCGGCAAAATAGCCGCTGTATTTGCCTACGCCCTGAAAGAAAACGGTGGCGTCGAAGCCTTTATATTCGGCATTTAGCGTCAAACCGTAAGTTATTCGCGGTATAGCGCCGTAGCCTATCGGTGCCTGGTCTTTTTCGCTTACTATGCCGTCTTTGTTAATATCCTTATATACGAAATCGCCTGCGCGTGCTGTTCCGAAATCATACTTCAAGTGGTTGGGATCGGCAAGAGCTTCGGGCGTCCAGTAACCGCCGTCCTGTTCCCAATCGATAAGGTATCCGAAAGATTGCCCTAACGGAAAGCCGGTAGTACGGGTACGATAGGCGTATGTTTCGTCTCGCGGCACTTCATCAACATACAATACTTTATTGCGGTTGTAGTTGAAATTGCCTTTAACGCCAATAAGTATGTCTTTGTTTAACTGTTTGTTGTATGATATTTCGATTTCGTAACCGGCATTTTTCATCTTTCCGATGTTGATAGCCGAAAATGCGCTTAAGGGTAGTCCCTGAAAAGCGGGAATACTTTGACGTTGAAGTAAAATGTGGTCTCGGTCGTCTTTAAACCAGTTTAATGAGAAATTAATGTCTTTGAATAATGTGAAATCTAATCCAAGATTTGTTTTCCATGCCACTTCCCATTGAATGGCGGGATTGCCGATATATGATTCGTTAACAGTCCGTCCTTGACCGAGACTGCCTGAAAAACCGCCGCCGCTAACGTTTATATTATCAACATACAGAAATCGGCCTATGCCTCTGTCGTTACCTACTTTGCCGTATGAAGCGCGCAGTTTGAGGTATGGAAGGATGTTGTTTTCGGGGAAGAAACTTTCGGCGCTCGGTATCCAGCTGAGCGAGAAAGCGGGGAATGAGCCGAAACGGTTGGCAGGCGCAAACTGTTCGGTGCCGTTAAATCCGAAATTGACTTCCGCAAGATAGCGTGTGTCGTAATCGTAAGTTGCTCTTGCACAGAAGCCTAACATGTTGTAGGGAATATCGGCTCCCGTAGCTACCCAATAGTCTCGCTGGGTAAGCAGCAGGCCGGTAACGTTATGAAGTCCGAACTTGCGGGCATAATTAAGTGATGCTTGTGCATTTATTCTGTAATTGGTAGCGGTTTGCGGCGCGCCGATAGAAATACGGTTAGTGCTGCCGCCACTATCGGATGTTATAACGGCATAAGACAGGGTATTATTTCGTGAGTCAACCATAGCCATATAAACGTCGCTCGAAAAATCGGCATAAATGATACGCCGCGCCCATGAGTCGAAAGAAATCATCCCCTTAAACGATAATCCTTTCGTAATGGCGCTCATGTCTAATTCGGTACCGAGCGACGAGTTGAGGTTAGAGCGTGTTTCTTCCATATAACCTATCTTATTGATTATTAGCCACGGACTGCGGTCCATATAATGTCCCTGATCAAGATATGACGGGTCGAGAGGTTTGTTAGGCTCTACTCCGAAGCCTGCTATTGTAGTTGGCCCCGGCGAGATGGGCAGTATTGTCTGCGCTTGATATAGAATGTCGCGCATCATCCATGCCTGATCTCCGTTGTATAATCCGGGGTGGTTGGCATTGGGCATATATACTTTTTCGATATAAGAGCCGAGATTAAGAAACATCTTTAAGGCTTTTGAAACGTTATAGTCAACGTTTGAACGGAAACTGTAACGGTCTAATCGCGCCGATGGGTCGTATCCCAGAACGTCTTCCGATTCTGTTTTCAATTGCCCTCCCTGATGGAGGTATCCTACGTTCATGAAATAGCTTACGCGGTCGATACCTCCCGACAAGTTGGCGTTGACGGTTGTTTGAGGTGTCCAGCGACGTATCATCATGCGGTAATAGTCGTTGTCGGGATACATGTACTGCAACACTTTAGCCTTGTTTGCATAATCGGGGTCTGCGGGGTCAAGTCCTGCCAGCGGGTTTTGAAACTTGGCAATTATGTCGTCGCTGAAAACGGCATTAGTCATTCCGTCGTTGATGAGCGCCTGATTGCGATAGTTAAGATATTCTACCGAGTGAATGCGTTCCGGCTCGCGCGTGAAAGCTTGCATGGAGTGGGTAGCATTGACCGTCAGTTCGGGCGTTCCTTTTTTACCGCGTTTGGTAGTAATCAGCAAAGCGCCGTTAGCGCCTTTAACGCCAAACACAGCAGTAGCCGATGCGTCTTTGAGTACGGATACGGATTCTACTTCGTTGATGTCAATTGTTCGGATGTTGTCGCGCTCTACGCCGTCGATGAGTATCAACGGACTATTACCGTTGATTGTTCCGATACCGCGCAAAAACATTGAGGCATTGTCGCGACCGGGCTGTCCGCCGGCTGATTGCAGCGATGTTAATCCGCTCAAACGTCCTGCTAATGCGTTTGCTAAACTTGGCGATGTGCTTTTTTTCAGGTCTTTGGTACTTACGGATGAGATGGCGCCTGTCAGCGTTTCCTTTTTCTGGACGCCATAAGCCACTACTACTACTTCGTCGGTTTCTACTGCGTTTTCTTTTAGCCTGATGACTAAAGAAGTAACACCTTTTACTTCTGTTTCCTGCGTAACATATCCTACGTAAGTAACTCTCAGTGTGGCGTTTTCACTTACCTCTAACGAGAACTTTCCATTCACGTCGGTCATAGTGCCGTTAACAGTTCCTTTTTCTGTAATGTTCGCTCCGGGTAAGGGTTCTGCCGTATCATCAAGTACTGTGCCGGTTACCTTTATTCGTCGTTGCCGAATGTCGGTTTCCGTACCGTGCTTTTCGGTATCGGAGCTTTCTGCGCTCATTGTGCCTGTCAATATGAACAGGAGTAGAGCAGTTAAGTTTAAGATTTTCATCATATTTAAAATTAAAAATTTATTCAAACATTTCTTTGAGGTCGATGCCGAAACCGTTGAAGATTGATATCGGCACTTTGCCTTCAAATTGATATGTCGTACCGTTGTCATATTTGCCGTCAGGCTGTAACAAAAACACCGTTACCGCTTTTTCGCCAGGGAAAACAACCCAGTATTCTCTGACGCCGGAACGTTCGTACAGCGAAAACTTCTCATTCATGTCGCGCTTTGCTGTTGATGGCGACAGCACTTCGACGATAAGGTCGGGAGCTCCGATGCAGCCTTTGTCGTCGAGTTTGTTAGGGTCGCAGATAACGCAAATATCAGGCTGCACGACGGTATAGATGTCTTCGTCGGCCGTCTCGCCGTTTTTGGGCAAGCGGACGTCAAAAGGCGCGTGATAGATTTCGCATTTGCCTTTGCGACGGGTAACCAAATTCTTGATCTTTACGCCGATATTGAATGACAGCCACGAATGTATCCTTAACGGCGCGGCAAAAACATGCATTATGCCGTCGATTATTTCGCGGTGCAGGTCATCGGTAAAAGTACGGATATCGGCGTAACTGTACAGGCGCGGTGTACGGATATATTCCGCTATCGGTTCTGCTACTCGCATTAATGTATTTTCGTCATCGTCATTTTTCATATATTTTAAATTAAGAATGCGCAAAGATAATGTTTTTTTTCGTATTCATGACAAAAAAACGAAAAAAATTTTTTTCGGAACATAAATAGACCCCCTTGCAGCAGTTGAATTGTTCAACATACTAAACAAAAAATGAAAATAATTTGTCAATATATTGAATAATAATTCGTATTTTTGCACTTTAATTTCATTAAAAAAGAGATGGACAAAGAAGTTATTAAGCGGATTATCAATGAAAAACGGAACGAAATCATCGGATTAGACTTAGTTCGGAGACCGATTAATTTGGAACCGTCGGCAAATTACGTTTTTGTCGGATTGCGCAGAGCGGGCAAGTCATACACTATGTATCAGATAGTTAAAGGCCTGCTTAAAAATGACAAGACGAAAAAACGGAACATTTT
>JAITHS010000290.1 GCA_031279875.1 Tannerella sp. | reverse complement strand
GATAAAAATCCGTATTTTTGCCGCCTCGAAAATATATTTTTCAGATGGCTAATATAGACTTACATGGCATGGGCGTTGCTTTGATTACGCCTTTTAAAGAAGATGATAGTGTTGATTATGAGGCGTTAACGCGATTAGTTGACCACCTTACCGACAACGGAACGGATTACATCGTGGCGCTTGGCACGACAGCCGAAACGCCGTCGCTTAACGACGAGGAAAAAAGCAAAATAGTTAAAATTGTTGTCGAGAGAGTGAAACGTCGCATCCCTGTTGTGCTTGGCGTTGGCGGCAACTGTACTCGTAATGTACTGACGGCTCTCGAAACGGTTGAACTCAATGGCATCGACGCTATACTGTCGGTAGTGCCATACTACAATAAACCGTCGCAGGAGGGGATATATCAGCATTTTAAGGCAATAGCCAAAGCATCGCCGCGACCTGTTGTGATTTATAACGTACCGGGCAGAACAGGCACTAATATGACGGCTCATACTACTTTAAGGCTTGCTTACGAGTGCGAAAACATTACCGCTATCAAGGAGGCATCGGGCAATTTTACCCAGATGGATGATATAATCAAGAACAAACCGACCGATTTTCAGGTTATTTCGGGTGATGACGGTATAACGTTTCCGCTGATAGCGCTTGGGGCGGTTGGGGTAATTTCGGTAATAGGTAATGCTTTTCCGCGTGAGTTCAGTCGCATGGTGCGTCTTGCGCTCGAAGGCGATTACCGTAATGCGCGTATTATCCACTCACGGTTTGTGGAACTGTTTGAGTTGCTGTTTGTTGACGGTAATCCTGCCGGCGTGAAGAGTATGCTCAACATGATGGGTTTCATCGACAACCACCTTCGTTTGCCGTTAATTCCGACGCGCATCACTACTTTCGAGAAAATACGCGAGATACTGCACAAGTTGAATATTAAGGTCAAGTAAACAACATCAACCACTGTTGAAAGCGATTAAGGTCGTCGGCGCCCCATTTGCCGAGCGACGCTTCTACTTTGTCGATACTTTTTTCTTTATTGAGGCTTGTTTTGCTGTAAAACTTGTCGGCAAAGCATATCAACTGTTCTTCGGCGGATAGTGGCATGAAGTCGCGGTGCGGTAGCGGCAAGTTACGATTGATGATGTCGGTAAGCGAGATACCCGTTCCTGTGTGGCGTTCGCATACAAGGGCATGTTTTTCGTAACCTTCTTTACGCACTAATTCTGCTCCCAGATAGCCGTGACAGATGTAAGGATACGTTCCGTAACAGTCTATTGCGGGTGCGTAGCAGAATATCATTCCGATGTCGTGCAGCATGGCCGCTTGTTCGATAAATTGCAGATCTAACTTCATCGCAGAGTTGCGTTCGGCAATAGCAAGCGCCTTATCAGCCACACTGCGGCTGTGGTTGATCAATATCCGGTAAGCGTCGGACGATTTGTCGTAATATTTTTCTATAATTTTGTTATACATTTTATCTGTTGCCGAAAATCTTTGTTCCAATCCTTACCATAGTGCTACCATGTGCGATAGCGATGTGATAATCGTCGCTCATCCCTGTTGAGAGTTGATTGAAAACCGTCGGATCAACATAACGCGAGGCACGGATTGTTTGAAATAATTTGCTGATAGTTGAAAATTCATGATTTATTTGCGCTTCGTTGTCGGTAAAAGTTGCCATCCCCATCAATCCGCATACGCGCAGGTTTGAATATCTTAAAAACATGCCGTCTTTAAACAGCGTCTCGCATTCGTCGGTTCCAAATCCGTGTTTGCTTTGTTCTTTTGCGATATGCACTTCTATCAGTATGTTGATAATACGTTGATTAATACTTGCTTGACGGTTTATTTCTTCGATAAGTCGCAGGCTGTCGGCGCTTTGGATTGTGGTGATAAAGGGCGCGATTTGTTTCACTTTGTTTGTTTGCAGCGTGCCGATGAAATGCCATTCGATATCGTCGGGCAAGAGAGGACGTTTTGCTACGAGTTCCTGCACGCGACTTTCGCCGAATATCCTCTGACCGGCGTTATATGCTTCAAGAATATCTTCCGCCGGATGAAATTTTGATACGGCAACAAGACCGACATGTGTCGGCAAGTCGGCATAGATTGCTTTCAATCTTTCTCCAATACCGGACATAGCGCTAATCATTAGGTCTCCGACCGACTATTACCGACGGGTCATAAGGATATACATCCAAAATCAACGCATCGGCAACGGATATGATTACTACATCGGAGAATTGTTTTTCGATTATATTCACCGTTTCTCCGATATTGTATGCGTGGACGAGTATTGTAACGGCGCCTTTTTTCTCGACCATGGATGTTAAAATCTTTGCTTTATAGTACCTGTCGCCCGGTTCGTCGAGAATCATCTCGTAATAATTGACTCTTTTGATGTTTTTGACAAGAAAGTTTATTTGTTTTTCTTTCTTGTTAGCCTCTTCGTTTACTATTCTGCGTTCGGCAGAGGCATAGTTAATCTCGTTCACAAGATAATTTTCCGTTATTTTCGGAGCCTTATTAAGTCCTTTTGCATTAGTGTCGGGCTGGGTGCCGGCAGACTCGTCTTTGTCGTAAGTAATCTTACATTCAAACCAATTTTCCATTTCTTTTATAGTTTTTTAAGCCGCAAAAGTAGGGAAAATAATTAAGAATTAAAAATTACGAAATTATCCCGATGTTGTTTTATTTAAATTTCGGCGTCTTATTCGGTGTATGAAGGCCTGAAAAAAATTCTTAATTTTTAATTTTTATCACTATCTTTGTCGCTCGAATTAATAATAAAAACATGAAAAAGTATTACGTTCTACTTATTATCCTGCTCATAGCGAGCAACAATATTTCGGCGCAGGAGCGCATCAGTATTACTCATGGACCATACCTGCAAAACGTTGACACCAACGAGGCTACCGTAGTATGGACTACTAACGTCAACGCTATATCGTGGGTCGAAATAGCGCCCGACGACGGCACTCATTTTTATCTAATCGAACGACCGAAAATTTTTTCATCCGAAAACGGCGTCAAATCGGAAGACACTGTTCATGCCGTCAAACTGCGTGGTTTAAAGCCCAATACACGCTATCGCTACCGTATCTTCTCGCAAGAAGTAACGTCTCGACAAGGGCATTTTATCACTTACGGCAGAATTGCTTCAACGACAGCATATACTCCAAATACCTTTACAACACTCAACGCCGACGCAACAACGCTTAAATTCTGCATGGTAAACGACATTCACGGGCGGAGTGATGTTATGGTGCAAATGTTTAAAATAGTTGACCCGATGAAACAGGATTTGGTGTTCTTCAACGGCGATATGGTATCGTCGTTTACTAACGAAGACGACGTATTTAATGGCTTTATGGATGCGGGCGTTAAGGCTTTTGCACAAAAGATACCGATGTATTACTGTCGCGGCAACCACGAAACAAGAGGAGTTTTTGCAACCTCGTTTCAGAGATATTTTTCACCTCTTAATCCCGAACTTTATTTCATCGTGCGTCACGGGCCGGTATGTTTTTTAGTCCTTGACTGCGGCGAAGACAAGCCCGACAGCGACATCGAATACAGCGGCATTACCGACTACGACTACTATCGCACACTCGAAGCCGAATGGCTACGCACGGCCGTCAAAGACAAACGCTTTACCGAAGCGCAGTTTAAAATTGTTATCTGCCACATGCCGCCTGCCCGCGACTGGCACGGAGAAGCCGAAATTCTTGACAAATTTGTTCCCATCCTCAACGACGCCGACGTTGACGTGATGCTTTGCGGACACCTGCACCGCACTATCAATCGTGCGCCTACCGACAACATTAAATTTCCGGTTTTAATAAATTCCAACAACTCCGTATTAAGCGGCATTGTCGAAAACGGGAAATTGACACTCGACATCTTCGATCTCGAAGGAAAACGCACGGAAGGAAAAATTATTGAAAAATAATGGACGTAGAAATAATCACAATCGGCGACGAACTGCTTATCGGTCAGGTAGTAGATACTAATTCGGCATGGATGGGTAAGATATTAAATAAACATGGTTTTCGTGTTGTGAGGCGAACTGTTGTAGGCGACGTTGCAAACGATATTACTGACGCCGTTGATGCGGCTATGCGGCGGGTACGGATTGTTTTGCTCACGGGCGGTCTCGGACCTACACGCGATGATATTACGCTTAAAACTTTATGTCAATATTTCGGTTGCGCCCTCAAGTTTTCGGATCAAGTATATGACAATATCAAAAGCATTTTCAGTCGTAAAGGTCGTGTAATGAATGAACTGACACGTCTTCAGGCTATGGTTCCCGAAACGGCGACAATTATAACGAACCGTGCCGGTACTGCGCCGTGTTCATGGTTTGAAAGAGACGGCAAAGTATTGGTTTCGATGCCCGGAGTACCGGCCGAAATGACATGGCTGATGGAAAACGAAGTAATGCCGCGTCTCATTAAAACATTCGGTAACGACATGAATATCAGCCACCAAACATTTACGGTTACAGGCTATTCCGAATCCGAACTTGCTATCAAACTGACTGATTTTGAAGACAATTTGCCTTCGTTCATACGCCTTGCATATCTTCCCGATGCCGGACTTATACGGTTAAGATTATCTGCTTATAATAAAGATGTTACGGCAAACGACGATGCCTTAATCGCTGCATCCGAACAGTTACGAAAGATACTCGGAGATGCCTGTCAATGAAATTTTGTAAATCTTCACACTTTGCGCATCTACCGTCGCCTCAAACGGGCATACGGGCGTTAGCGCAACAATACTTTCTTCTCCCGTAAACATGTTTGTCATCACGGCGGCCTTGTTGTCGGGTATATTCATCACTTTAAAGGCGTCGGCAGGGATATTAACGCGAACGGAGTGTGATAAGACGTCGAAATTGGCAATTATGATTATCAACTCGTCTTCAAATTTTCGCAGTCCCACCGCCATTTTATCGACGGGATAATACGGATTGTTGTGATTGCAGTATCCCACACCGTAGAACAGTCCTTGCGAGATGGCTTTTTCGTCGCGTGCGATGTTGAGGATGCGTTTGTATAAATTTCTGATTGTCAGTTCTTCTGCCGTCGATTGCCCGCCGTCGAAAGCGCCGTTATTAGCCCAGCGACGTATTGACGGCATCGACCAATAATCAAAAATCGTAGTCCTTCCGTCGCGCCCGCTGAATCCTTCCTCGTCCATACCCCGTTCGCCGAGTTCCTGCCCGTTGTAAATCATTATCGGATTGACATTTAAGAGCGCCATGAAAGCGAAAGCCGGTATTCCGGCAAAGGCATTAGCAGCAAAAAAATCCGACGCAATGCGCTGTTCGTCATGGTTTTCGAGGAAGAAAAGCATGTTTTCGCGAAAGTCTTCTATCGCTTCCCTGCAAGAGCAGATATTGATTGTAGAGGCTTGTCGGCACACAATACTGCGCATAGTATCATACATTCCGACCTTGTCGTAGAGATAATCGAATTTGCCTGTTCCGATATAGTCGCGATATAGAGCAGGATTGTAAACTTCGGCTATAAAACACACATTTTTACGGCTTTTAATGCGCGGAATAACCCACTGCCAGAAATCTACCGGCACCATCTCCGCCATGTCGCAACGAAAGCCGTCAACATCTTTTCCGATCCAGAAAAGCAGTATGTCAAGCATCTTGTTCCACGTGTCGGGAACGGGAGAAAAATGTTTCTTGCAACCGTTAAGATAATCGACGCCGTAGTTGAGTTTGACGGTTTCATACCAATCGTTTTTACTCGGAGAGGCTGAAAAACAGTCGTTACCTGTAACGCGGGCAGGAAATTCGCTGTATTCAAAGTCTTCCTGTTTGGCGCCGAAATGCAGTTCGAGGTTCTGACCGGGCAGATAGTAGAAATTGTTTGTCGGCAGGAATGCTTTTGTCCTGTCGTCATTTTGACCGAGATCTTCAAGAAAAAACGGCTTCATCCTCGAACAGTAATCGCGCGCCACATGATTAGGCACAAAGTCGATAATAACCTTCAATCCCGCATCATGAGTACGTTTCACTAATGCCTCAAATTCATTCATCCTTTCGTTAATATTTTCCGCAAGGTCAGGGTCAACATCGTAATAATCGCGTATCGCAAACGGCGAGCCAGCTTTGCCTTTCACTATGGCGTTATGGTCTTTGGGGATGCCGAAACGCGAATAGTCGGTGCGTGTAGTATGCGCCGGAACGCCTGTAAACCATACGTGAGTAACCCCCAAATCCCTAATGGAATCAAGGGCTTTAACACTATAAGAAGCGAATTTTCCGCATCCGTTAATATCAATCGATCCGTGTGGCGTCGGATTGTCGTTCATGTTGCCGAACAGTCTCGGAACAGTCTGATAAATGATAACTTTACCTTTTTTCATGGCACAAAAGTATGAAAAAAAATTCATAATTGTAAATTCCGTGATTTTTATATAATTTTGCAGCGATTTTTCAGATAAACCCGAAGTCCGTATGAAAACGAAAAGCAAAAAAAACACAAACAAGCCTTTGCCTTTGAGACGCATTAAGCTATTGGAGGCAACCGTAATTG
>JAITHS010000271.1 GCA_031279875.1 Tannerella sp. | reverse complement strand
ATCCTTTGCGACGAAAACCGCAAAGACATCGAAGAAATCAAGCCCGAATATCTCAAAGGCTTGTCTTTTCACTATGTATCCGACATCTCCGAAGTACTCGATTATGCGCTATTATGAATACGATGGTGTTAACACAAAACCATGACGTCATTCTATTTCGTTTGATTGTATCTTAACTTTCGGAACATTCTGCCATATATCTCCGCCTTGCTTTCCAACTTCAAAGGATATGCCCGCGACGATGACGGCATACGCCATATTTCCAACATACGCCCTTCATGCACGACCTCCGCATGTTCGCCGATAGGCGGAGGCGAAGCTATACCGAACTGCTCTGCAATGATGTCGGTCGCTTTTTGACCTGTCGAAGCTATCGCGCGACAATCGGGAATGCGACGCAGTAAAGCCTTAATATTAGTTGGTACTACAACTTCGAGATACTTGTCGGAAGCATTGTCGTTGAGGCGTCGTATCTGTGTAGCAGTGTCATAGAGAGCAATTTGTTTGGCTGTAAGGAACTCCACGATAGTTTCGCGACAAAAAGCCCGTCCCGAAGTTGTCAGGAAGCGTGCCCTGTCGCCGTAGAAAATCATCCCCATGATACGCCAAAAATCGTTGTTGAGGTTAGGATAGTAGAACTCCATAGACCACCGTTTCCGTTGCGGAGGAAAACTCCCCAGCATCAGCAACCGCGTCCCATCCGGCAAAAACGGCTCCAACGGGTGTTGCTCTGTTAAAATCTCCTTTACGTCCATATTTTTCTCTTTATTCATTAGTTAAAATAGACCGCAAAGGTAAATATTTTCTTGATTTTTATGTACCTTTGCACTAAAATTCAACAGCATGAGCAAGATTTTTTTATTTGTAATACTTTTATTATCAACGGGATTGATGTCGGCTCAGGAAATTTCCTGCCGGTATGGGTTCGGTTTTGAAATCAGCAACAGTCCGCACTGGGGCAAAAACAAACCCGTTATTACCGGCGTCAACCCCGGTTCACCGGCCGAGAAAGCAGGATTGAAACAGTATGACATCATCATGGCAGTTGAAGGCGTACAGGTAACAGACAGCATTTTAGACGATATCTATCTGTTTATCAACCCCGAAGGCAAGGATATAGTGCGTATGACTATCAAAAATTTCGACGGCGAGCAGCGCAAAGTCTCCGTCAAAAAAGAATGCCGCAGCATGTACTCGATTTCCGAAGAGCAGTTAGCGACGGCTTTCGCAATGTATGCCGTAGAATACACTCACGAGAGGCTTTTCTCTTGCCCTTTTGTTACGAAGCAAACAGCCGACGAACTTGATTTCGCAACGTTCAAAACGTTTGATTTTGCCGACAGCGATGCCAATCAGCCGGAGTTAGCAAAAAAAATCAACGACATAATTAAAAAAACATTGACAGATAGAAAGTTACGACACACAACCGTCAATCCCGACTTTCTCATTCGTATTTCGTATTCGTTTAACAAAAATTCAAACTACAAACCGCGTCCGACAACGAAATCAAGCAACGATAACAAAGCGCCCGACTATTCCGTCAGATATGACATAAACCGCGACAGGATGGTTTTATACCCCTTTTTGCCGCCCGAAACACTCGAAACGGAAGCCGAATATATCCTCAAACTCGGCATCAAATTTGAAGACTGCAAAATCAAATCCGGACGTGTCATCTGGGAATGCGAGGCTAACGAAATGCTTAACGAGATTTACTCGCTCGGCGATTACGCTTTCGTTAATATTCCGTTGATGCTCAAACAGTTTCCTTATACCAAATACGGTCGTAACGTGCAGTTTCGCCTCTCAAAAAAGAAATATAATTATACCGGCATTAATTACAACATTGATAATATGGCTGTTATAGCGTCGGTTGACAAATTTTCGCCTGCCGACCGCGCCGGTCTTAAACCTGCCGACCACATCGACGCTATCCAAAACCGCCGCACCGACTATACGTCGCAAGAGTTTACTAATGCTTACCGACGCTTCCTGTTTAAAACGCTCAAACTGCGAGACCAATCGACGCGCTTTGTCGATGCCAGGGGTTTTCCCGACTGCATGTTTTGGGACGATACGAAATATAAACAGGTCGCAGACGCTTTTTCAAAACCCAAAAACATGACCGCTTTCGCATATCTCTTTCAGTATGCGCAGTTTATCAACCCTTTCGGCAATAATTCATGCTCGTTTAAAATACAGCGAGGAGACGAAAAACTTGAATATATCATTCGTCCCGAAATACGCTCCGAATTGGTGTTAATGGTCGAATAATCAGTATGATATATCCTCAAACTTTTGAAAAGAAAACCGGTTTTGATGTCGTTCGACGCCTGCTGACGGAACGTTGCATCAGTTCGCTCGGCAAAGAACGTGTTGACGACATAACCTTTATGACAGACTTTGAGTCTGTTACCGAAAAATTGGAACAGACGGCAGAGTTTACCGCTATATTGCGTTCAGGCGAGGCTTTTCCGGCTGATTTTTTTATCGACGCACGACCGTCGCTGCGACGAATCAGACCCGAAGGAATGTTTATGGACGAACACGAACTTTTTGACCTCAAACGCTCGCTGCAAACAATCATTGATACTGTCAATTTCTTCCGCTCCGCACTTGACGACAACAACGCCCGTTCCGCCAAATACCCGCGTTTGCAGGCGCTCGCCGCCGATGTGCCGACGTTTCCTAATATCGTTGCCCAAATCAATGCCATTCTCGACAAATACGGCTATATCCGCGATAACGCCTCTCACGAACTGCTGCGTATCCGCAAGGACAAAACGGCTACGGCAGGCGCCATTTCCCGCAATCTGCAATCAATATTACGTAGCGCGCAATCGGAAGGCATTGTAGCTCAGGATGTTACACCGACGATGAGAGACGGACGGCTTGTTATTCCGGTATCGCCCGCTTTTAAACGACGTATCAAAGGCATTGTGCATGACGAATCGGCAACAGGAAAGACGGTCTTCATTGAGCCTGAAACAGTTGTGGAAGCAAACAACCGCATCCGCGAACTCGAAGCCGAAGAAAAACGCGAGATTGTGCGTATCCTGACATCAGTTACCGACGCCGTCAGACCATTTACCGATGATATCATTGTATCGTTTGATTTTCTGGCAGATATAGATTTTATCAGAGCCAAAGCGCTGTTAGCGTGTGAGTTAAATGCCATAAAACCTTTTCTTGTCGATGCGCCGTTGCTCGACTGGCAGGACGCCGTGCATCCGCTCTTAAAATTGTCGTTTGCCAAACAATCGCGTCAAGTAGTGCCGCTCGATATGGAACTGATTGATAATAAGCGTATTCTTATTATCTCAGGACCTAATGCCGGAGGTAAATCAGTATGCCTCAAAACAGTCGGACTGCTGCAATATATGCTGCAATGCGGGCTGCCTGTGCCGGTAGGCGAACGCTCGAGATGCGGATTATTTCAAAAAATACTGCTTGACATCGGCGATGAGCAAAGCATTGAAAATGACCTGAGTACGTACAGTTCTCACCTTGCGGCAATGAAATTTTTTGCCCGTAATACCGATAATAATACTTTATTCCTTATTGATGAGTTCGGATCAGGCACGGAACCGCTTATCGGCGGAGCGCTGGCAGAAGCTCTGCTCGACAGGTTTAACAGCAACGGCGCTTTGGGCGTCATAACTACTCATTATCAGAATCTTAAACTCTATGCCGACGAACATGACGGAGCGCTCAACGGCGCTATGCTTTATGACCGAAATCTGATGCAACCGCTTTTCAAACTGTCTGTCGGACGCCCCGGCAGTTCGTTTGCTATTGATATTGCCCGCAAAACAGGGCTACCCGAAGATGTCATTGCCGCCGCAACTGCCAAGGTGGGAAGCGATTACGTCAATATGGATAAGTTTTTGCAGGATATTATACGCGACAAACGTTACTGGGAACAGAAAAGGCAACAGATACGTCAGCAGGAAAAACGTCTTGAAGAACTTGAAATGCGTTATAATGCTGATATTGAGACAATTAACAATCAGCGTAAAGAGTTGCTCAAAGCCGCAAAATCGGAAGCCGATAAGTTGCTATCGTCGGCAAACGCGCAAATCGAAAACACTATACGTCAAATCAAAGAGGCGCAGGCGGAAAAAGAACAAACACGCGCCGCACGACGAAATCTGGAAGAGTTTAAGGCAGATATTAATAAGGTCGCACAGACGTTACATACCGTAAAATCGAATAAGAAATCTGCTCCGAGCCTCACAACTCCTCGCAATGTTGATAAGGTTGAAATCGTTGTCGGCACTTTCGTACGTATTAAAGGTCAGAGTGCCATTGGCGAGGTTCTCGAAATATCTGCTCAACAAGCAATTATAGCATTCGGCAACATCAAGACGACAGTTAAACCCGACAAACTCGAACCGGCACCGCAACAAGAACATCAAAGCACCGCCCGCAAATCATCTTTTATATCTTCGCAGACAACCGATTCGATACGCACGAGAAAACTCAACTTCAAACATGAGATAGATGTACGCGGAATGCGCGGCAACGACGCTCTGCAAGCCGTAACGTTTTTCATCGACGACACAATCCTCGCCGGAGTATCGCCCGTTCGCATCCTGCACGGCACGGGTGAAGGTATCCTCCGACAACTTATCCGCCAATATCTCGCCACAGTCCCCGAAATACGCTCATGCCACGACGAAGATGTACGTCTCGGTGGCGCAGGTATCACTGTAGTAGAAATTATTTCTTTTAAAGAACAAACATAACTCTATGATTATGAACTCTATATCGGTAAATAACATCTGCCTTTCTTACGATGCGGTCGTTGCGTTGGATATATGCCCAGATTGACCGTCAATATGCCTGAAAAGATTGTTGCGGAGAATATAATTCTTCATTAAAAGAAATTGTGCCGACGATAGAAGACTGTTTTATGGAATTGTTAAATTAATGTAAATAAAAATGAAAATGAAAGTACTTGCATCTGTAACCCATAAACCGGCTATTATGGCTTCCGTTATTGCCGGATGCAATACGATTATAGGGGTCGATGTTGTTGCGTCAAGGTTAGAACTGGCAAAAGAACTCGGAGCAACGCACATTATTAACAGTAACGAAAC
>JAITHS010000254.1 GCA_031279875.1 Tannerella sp. | reverse complement strand
CTAAAAGTGGCATATAAGCCGGAAGACGTACCTGCCAAACTCGCCGAAGCCGTCAATCAGATTAAATCTAAAAACTATCTCACTCCCTATCCCAACGCAATTGCGCTGGCAATGGTGATCGACGATACTAAAAGACAAATAACGGAAATACAATAGAAATAAATCCCCGATTCAAAAAAAACGTTACCTTTGCGGCGATAATTTCAAATGTTATGGCTTAACCGTTGTGGTATAGGGATAAATCAATGATGTATAGAAGAATACGCTTTTGCAGAGCAGAATTTTGAGCGACGGCATCGGAGCAAGTTCTACTATTTTGAGCGACGGATGGCGACGAATGTCCAATTCTGTTAATTGATTGTTCATGCATCGTAAACGCCTGATTGTAGGCATTTCGCTGACATCAAGGTTAGTAAACCGATTTCCGTAGCAAAGGTATTCTTCTAACATGCCGTTACTTTTTAAATCCACGTATGTAAGCATATTATCGCCACAGTCAAGTATTGTAAGTTGCTTATTTTCAGACACATCTATTTCCATTAACTGATTACCGCTGCAATTCAGAAGTACGAGGCGCTTCAGATGCCTTGTAACGATGTTTTTGAGTTTGTTGTTGTTACAAATCAGCGTATCAAGGGCGATATTGCGGATTAAATCAAGTTTTTCAAGATGATTATACCCGCAATCAAGAATGCGCAGTTTCGGATTGTTAGCAACGTCGAGTTCGATAAGTCGCACGAAATTACAGCGTAAATTGGTAAGGGCAGAGTTCCGGCTGACGTCAATAACGACAAGATTGTTGTTTGAACAATAAAACGTTATCAATTGCGCATTATTGCGTATGTCAATGTTATTCAGTTTGTTATCGTTACATTTTAGAGATTTCAGCATAGGATTGAAACTCATGTCGAGTTCCGTCAGTTTGTTATGACTGCAATCAAGCGTTTCGAGTGATGAAAAATATTCTATTCCATTTAGGGACAGTATTTCACGATTGGAACAGTCGAGTGTTCTTACTTTTCTTGCTTCGGCTCCTGATACCCGACCATCGCCGTCGGTATCGAAAGCGTTGACGGCAAAGGCATTAAACGCCGAATCGGGAAATGAAATATAACCGCTAAACGAACGCAATTCATCACGTTTGGTTTCTTTCTCGGCAATTTTAATTTTTGCATAAACGCGATTGGCTTCTGCCTGACGGCGCACTTCGAGTTTACGACGCTCCGAAGCAGATGTTTCTTCTTCCGTAACTGCGCGACGCTCCGGCTTTTTTCTTGCAGACGTCTTTGCTGATTCCGGCTTTGCTGATTCCGGCGGTGTAACCATAGTCAGTGAAAACTCTTCTTTTTCAAATGATTCGACTATTATAGTAACACCTTCGTTATTAACCGAATACAGCGTTGCTATGTCTTTGGAATAACTGATTTTTTTGAGAATATTTGTTTCGTTGAAAATTATTGATTGTAATGTAGGTATTGCGTTGCAGTACAGATGTTTAAGATTTTTGTTGCGGCTCACGTCAAGCGTTTTCATTTTGTTGATGCTGCATTCCAGTTCGGAAAGTTGAATATTGGCGCTAACATCCAGAGTATCAATGGAATTATTCCCGCAGTCAAGATTATTAAGAGCAGTATTGGCGGATACGTCAAGCGCCGTCAACTGATTGTGAGCGCAAACGATACGAAACAGTGCTTCATTACTGCTTATATTCAGAGTTTTAAGTTTGTTGCCGGAACAGTTCAGAAAACGCAATATCACGCATCCGTTGATATTCAGTGTGTTAATCATGTTGTTACGGCAACTTAAATATGTCAAAGAAGAAGACGACGAAACGTCAAGCGAATCAATCTCATTATCGTCGCATACGAGTTCTTCGAGATAAGGATTACCACTGATATCTAAGGATTCTAACTGATTATTATCGCAATACAATGTTTTCAACGCAGTGTTGCGGCTCACGTCAAACGACGTCAGCAAACCTTTTCCGAATATGTCGGCAGGCGTACAATGGAGCGTTTCGAGGTTACTAAACTGCTCTATACCCGCTATGGAAGCGATGTTATCGGTCGGCACTTTCATTGTAGTAACCGACTGCGCCTCAACAAGGCTGACCACTCCATCGCCGTCAATGTCGAAATGTTCAACTAAAAATTTGCCGAACTCCGCATCCGGTACGTTAATATTTTGTGCCTTACTCTTAACGCACAAAAACAAACAACTGATAATCAATAATGTATATCTGTATTTTTTCATTTTCTGAAATCATCTTTTGAGGGGAGCATTTCTTTAAATGTTGTATGCGTTATTGTTTTAAAGGCTGATACGGAGAATATTAACATGCTGATATGAGATATGCTGACGGTTATTGCGGCGCCGACAACGCCGTACATCGGTATCAAAAAGAAACCTGTCGCAATCAACGCTATCAAGCCTAAAATCGAACAGTATGCGCTGTAAACTATCCTGCCGCTACCAACGAAAAAGTGCGTCAGAATGCGGTTTGAGCCATACGCCACGATGCCCGGAGCCAAACCCGAAATAACTTTTCCGACGCCGACAAATTCATTAGTCAGCAGATAATCAGTAAAAATCGTTTCGGGAATGCACGTAATCAGCGTTATAACTGCTGTCATAACGCAAAATGTGAGTTTGAACAGTTGCAATGTTACACGTTTTTGACGCACAATATCGGTTGTTTTCGATACGCTGTTATATTCCAAATAACTGATACTGTTGCTGATATGCCACACGCTTTCGGATACTTTCGTGCCGGAATCGAGCAGTCCGACCTTGATGTATCCGCCCGTACTGTTGATAATGAAGTAGTTAAGCCTTGTTGTAAGTCCTTCCGCAAGGCTGTCGATGCCGCTCCACAGTCCGTAAACAAACATTTTGCGCAGAACTGCAAAAAACGGCTCCGACACCGTATCGGATTTTTTCAGATGAGACACAAGCAGTATCAAACTTACGGCAAAAGCAATGCCGTAAGAGATAAACATTGCTGCCAGCCAGCCGGTCAGTTCTCTGTAATCACCTATATAATAGATACTTACAACAAAAACAAAAAGGATAAAACTTTGCAGAACGGATATCAGATTGAATGATTTTATTTTATCTTTACCGAGCAACATGTGCGTATTAGCGCTCACTAACGACATCAGCGTTGCCAGCCCAAACACCGCCCAGCCGTATCCGTCGGGAAGCATTTTCAGTAGCGACATAACGCCACAGGCCGTTGCCGACCCGATAATAGCCCAGATATATGCCGGATAAAATACATATTTCAAATTATACCTGTTCATAAAGTAAACGATAGTATTTCCGCACAGAATACTATTGAAAATGAACGCAATACCCGATACGGCGAGAATCATTCCCATCATTCCGATGACCTCCAAACCGAGAACTTTACTGTTGATAAATATCAGCACAAAGTTGAGAAATGCCGCCACATAGCGGGCGCCTACCGTTTGTAAGATGTTTTTCAGCATATCTTCAATCCGTCGAGAAGCATGATATAAATGTCGAGCGCTTCGCGTATTTCCGACAGACGGATATACTCGTCGGCGCTATGTGAGCGTGCGGAATCGCCCGGACCGATTTTGACTGTCGGAAACGGCATCAGAGCCTGATCGCTTAACGTCGGCGAACCGAACGGCTGCCTGCCTGCTATGACCGTCCGCGTTACAAAAGGATGGTCGATGTCTGTCCGCGAAGAGTTGAGACGTATGCTGCGAGGCGTTATCTCACAGGCTACAAACGAACGTATCTCGTTGAGTATCTCTTCATTAGAGTACATTTCGTTGCTGCGTACATCTACTACAAACGAACATTTGTCGGGGATAACATTATGCTGTGTGCCTGCCTGAATCTGCGTAACACTCATCTTGACGGCTCCGAGCAATGGGCTTTCGTGCTTAAAACGGTAAGTATCTATTCTGTTTATATCTCTGATAGCCAGCGTAATAGCATTGATGCCTTCGTTGCGGGCAGCATGACCGGCGCGACCTGTTGCGACGCAATCCAGCACCATAAGACCTTTCTCCGCAATAGCGGGGTTCATGCCGGTCGGCTCACCGATAACGCCGAAATCAATACTTGGTAATAGCGGCAAAACCGCTTCCACACCGTTTTTGCCTGATATTTCCTCTTCTGCCGATGCCAAAAAGATCAGATTATAAGGCTGTTCGCGTTTTGTTAATACCGTAAACGTCTCATATAGAGTTACAACCGAAGCGCCGGCGTCGTTGCTGCCGAGTCCGTAGAGGCGGTCGTCTTCCGTTTCGCTATCGGGATCAAAAGGTTCATGAATCCAATTGAAGACCGGTTTTACCGTATCTATGTGAGAATTAAGCAATAACGTTGGCTTGGCGCTATCGATGATGCCGTTAATCCACAAATTATTACCGTGCCGGTTGACTTCATACCCCGCTTTTTTCCACTGATTTTCCAGATAATCGGCAACATCGTTTTCTTCCCGACTAAACGACGGAATTGCAATCATACCTTTCAATAAATCTAATGCTTCGTAATATTGTTCCATTTTTATTTCAGAGCAAACAAATTTCTGTCGTTAAGAATATTCTTACCTTCAGGAGTATAGAGCAATTCCAACCTGTCTTTATATTTTTCTTCAATCTTGCCGCGCACCATTTTGAGAGACGAGTTCAAGAGATGGTTTTTTTCCGTAAAGGCTTCGGGAAGCACTGCTATTGCGGCGGGCAGCCACCGTTCGGGATATTCTCCGGCATAGATGCCGCCGGTCTTGTAGCGGTTTATTATATGTTGTATCTTTTTGAGTGCCAGTTCTTTCGCCTCGCGGGTATCCCATTTCGTGTCGGGGCTGATGCGTTCAACGTAACGTTTAAGTTGCTGTATATCAGGCACTATAAGAGCCACAGTATAAGGGTCTTGATTATTGTGAAGCATCATTTGCTCAATGTATTTCGACTTGTCGCAGATACCCTCTTCAATGCCTTCGGGACTGTATTTTTCGCCGTCGCTACTGATTAGCAGACTTTTGAAACGTCCTAATACATAGAGGTATCCGTCTTTGTCCATATACCCCATGTCGCCGGTATGCAGCCAGCCGTCGCGGATAGTTTCGGCTGTCGCTTGCGGATTTTTCCAGTAGCCGAGCATCACATTTTCGCCGCGAATAACAATCTCGCCTTTTTCTCCGACGGGCTGTTCATTTCCTTCATAATCAAGTATTTTAAGTTTCAACGGTTTGACTAATTTTCCCGACGAGCCGAGTTTGTGCTTTTTAAAACCGTTTGACGAGATAACCGGTGTTGCTTCCGACAGCCCGTATCCTTGAAACATGGGGATGCCGATAGCGTAGAAAAAGCGCTGTAATTCAATGTCTAACAACGCTCCGCCTCCGATGAAAAACCTCATCTTGCCGCCCAGTGCTTCACGTACTTTCTTGAACAGCACGAGGTTATAGAATTTAAGCAGTAACCATTTGTGTATCTGCGAGATACCGCCGCGATTATAGCCTTCTTTATTATAATCGTAAGCGGTTTTGAGTGCATGTTTGAAGATTTTTTCGGTTAATTTGCCCTTTTTTTGAATCGTATTTTCGATATTTTTTCGGAAATTTTTCGCCAGCGCAGGTACGCTCATTATGATTGTCGGTTTAAACTCCTTGATATTCAGCGGAATATTCTTCAATGATTCGATCGGTGTACGCCCCACCTGCACTGTTGCCACGTTAGCGCCGTAAGCCATAAAGGAATAAAAACCTGCAACATGCCCGAAACAGTGGTCTAATGGTATGATAATCAGATTACTATCTTTCGGAGAAATTTTGATAAGCGACATCGCCTGCTCTACATTGGCGGTATAGTTGCGGTGAGAAAGCATCACGCCTTTCGGGTCGGCAGTCGTGCCGGAAGTGTAGGAAATATTTGCCAGATCGTCGTTTTTGACAGCCTTGCTGCGGGCGGTGATGGCGTCGCGACCGCCTGTCGTGTTCAACAGTTTGTTGCCTTCCGAAAGGATCGTTGCGAGCGGCATCTCCATACCTTCGTAAGCGTCGATATCATCCAGCACAATGATTTTCCTGACAAGTGGTAACTCGTTGATTATCTGCCTTATTTTGCGTAACTGTCCGCCCGAAACGATGATATACTTCGATTCCGAATGGTTGAGGCGAAAGAGGAGGTCGTTTTTTTCTTCCAACTTGATTGAGAGCGGCACATTGACGGCGCCGACATAAAGGATAGCAAGTTCACCGATAATCCAGTCATTGCGTCCTTCCGAGAGTAGCGCCACTTTGTCTCCCACTTCGACGCCGAGGCTCATCAGTCCTGCCGCCATACGATAGACCTGCTCGTATGTCTCGCTATACGTAATAGGCTTAAATTCAGTAGTTTTCTTCTCCCAAAGGAAAGAATTTGAGGCGTATTTTTTTACGCTTTTTTCAAAAAGGTCAATGATAGTAAAAGTTTTCATACTGCAAAAATACGAAATTTTTTGCGTTTATAAAAAAAAATCGTAACTTTGCAGTTCGGATAATCAAAAAAATTATGAAGAATATACTTTTAACAGTGATTACGGCGATGCTGACATTATCATGTTCGGCAGCCGACAAAGAGACTAAAGTGCTGATAGTTACTAATTTAGGAAAGATAACCATCAAACTCTACGACGAAACGCCGCAGCATCGCGACAACTTTATCAAATTAGTCAACGATCATACCTACGATAGTCTGCTTTTCCACCGTGTGATCAAACAGTTTATGATTCAGGCGGGCGACATCAACTCGAAGAATGCCACGCCGGAAGACAAACTCGGTAGCGGCGATCTCGGCTATAAGGTTCCGGCAGAAATAGTGTTTCCGAAATTTTTCAACAAGCGCGGTCAGTTGTGTGCGGCGCGACAGAGCGATGAAGCCAATCCGTCGCGAGCATCATCGGCGTCTCAATTTTACATCGTTACCGGCAAGCATTACACGGCTTACGAACTCGACAAAATGGAGAAAGACAGAGGTATCACTTTAACGCCCGAACAGCGCGAGGCATACATGATAGACGGCGGCGCACCACATCTTGACGGCGCCTACACCGTGTTTGGAGAGGTTATCAAAGGTATGAACGTTGTTGAAAAAATCGAACTGACGCCTACCGACGGCAGCGACCGCCCTATCAAAGATGTCAGAATAAAAACCATGAAACTTCTTAAATAACAGTTCATTATGAAAGTAGCGGTATTATTTTTGACGGTATGTTTTACTACAATGCACGCTCAGGACACATTGCGTCGTACGGAACTGAAAATGAAGAAGATACTGCCGACAGGACAACAGTTTGGCTATATAGAAGGCACTGATACCGTGCCGATTGTATTCTTAAAAGAAGTGCTTGTTTTTCAGCCGTTGAACTTCAAGAACGAAAAAGAGCGCACGGAGTATAACAAACTTGTTCGCGACGTTAAAAAAACGCTTCCTTTCGCTAAATTGGTTTACGAAACGCTCATCGAGACATACGAATACATTGAAACGTTGCCTAACGATAAAGCTCGCGACAAGCATTTGAAGCAGATGGAGAAAGATTTGTTTAAGCAGTATAAACCGGAGTTAAAAAAAATGACGCTCAGTCAAGGCAAACTGCTTATCAAACTTATCGACCGCGAGTGCCACCAGTCAAGTTATAAGTTGGTTGGGGCCTTTTTAGGCAGTTTCAGAGCCGGTTTTTGGAACCTCTTCGCGGGATTATTCGGCGCCAGCCTTAAAACGGAATATGACCCCAAAGGCAAAGACGCCATGACCGAGCGCGTATGTCAATTAGTGGAGCGGAAGTTGATATGAGGTTCCCTGTTGAAATTACAGTAATTGTCCGAACATTACTGCGTTGATGAATATTTTAGTTGTGCCGTACCAATACATCCTGAAATTAAGGTCGTCGGCGATAAATATGATATGTCCTTTGCCTTCCGCCTGTG
>JAITHS010000124.1 GCA_031279875.1 Tannerella sp. | reverse complement strand
TAAAATATATGTTTGACAATAGAAATGATTATACCGAAGTTCAGCAGCGGATAGTGAAGTCTGCCCGTAAGCTGTTTATTAAGAGGGGATTTAAGGGGACTACCGTGCGCGACATCGCCAATGATTCTAATACAAATGTCGCGATGGTGAATTATTATTTCCGCTCGAAAAACAAACTTTTCGAAACAGTTCTCGGAGAAGCGCTGAGCATTCTGATGAAAAAAATTTTTTCCATTCTGGATTCGGATTTGCCCTTTTTCGACCTTGTGCGCGAGTGGATTTATTCCTACTACGACACGTTGATGGAATACCCCGATTTGCCGAATTTTGTGCTTAACGAATTGGCGCACAATCCCGATATGTTGAAAAAAAACATGCACTTTCGACAACTGCATCAATGCTACAACTACCTGACGAGGCGTATCCGTGAAGAAGAAGAAAAAGGAACGATTCGTCCGGTTCCCTTTAATGATTTTTTGATTAACATCATTTCGCTTTCGGTTTTCCCCTTTGCCGGAAAGCCTGTTTTGATACGGTTTCTGGGCATATCGGAATCGAAGTATATCGAGGCGATGGCAAAACACAGGGAATACGTTGCCGATTTTATTATTCACGCTATCAGCAAGTAAAAAATTTATCTTCCAATTAAACAAATGTTTAGAACGGCCATTTATAATAAAAACAGATTATGAAACAAACAAAAATAGGCATAGACGCAGGTTCTACAACGATTAAATTTGTTGTCCTGAACACATCCGACGAAATCCTCTACAAGTCATATCGCCGTCATCAGGCAAATATCCGTTCGGTGTTTATTGAAGAATTGCAGGAAATAAACCGCCGTTTCCCCGATGCGGATTTTTGGGTTACCGTTACAGGTTCTGCCGGTATGGGCATTGCGGAACGTGCCGGAATACCTTTTATTCAGGAAGTTGTGGCGTCGGTCGAAGTGTCGCAAAGGCTCTATCCGCAGGCTAAGACGCTTATTGATTTGGGAGGCGAAGACGCCAAAATGGTGTTTTTTGAGGAAAACAAACAGCCCGACATTCGTATGAACGGCAGTTGTGCGGGCGGAACAGGCGCGTTTATAGATCAAATGGCTGATTTGATGAATATTACTGTTGACCGGATAGGCAAATTAGCCTTGCAGGGCGAAAGGATATTGCCTGTCGCTTCGCGTTGCGGCGTGTTTGCCAAAACAGACGTGCAAAACCTGATTTCGAGAAAAACCAACACTTCCGATATTGCCCTTTCCATACTTTACGCAGTGGCATTGCAGAGTATCACGGCTTTGGCAAGGGGCTGCACAATCCGTCATCCTGTGGTTTGCATCGGCGGACCGCTTACTTATCTTCCGGCGCTTCGCGAGGCGTTTAGGAACATACTCAAACTCGAAAGCGTCGGATTGCTTGTGCCGGAAAACAGCGAATATTTTCCGGCATGGGGTTGCGCTTTGCTAAATTCGGGGAAACGATTTGAAATACAGGAACTTATTCAAAAAATAAATACGCAGGGAAATACGAGAAAAGACACTTTACCGGCGCTTTTTAAAAACGCCGACCAATACGGCGAATGGAAACGGAACAGAAAAATTAAAACGCTGAAAAGTCGCGAACTGCTTGAAAACGAAACGCTTGATTGCTTTCTCGGCATCGACAGCGGCTCGACAACTACAAAAATACTTGTTATCGACGGAAATGAACGGGTTGTGTTCAGCTATTACGCAACAAATCAGGGCAATCCGCTTCAAAAAACAGCAGAAGGATTACAAAAGTTCTACGATTCGGCAAAAGAAAAAAATGTTAAAATCAATATAGTCGGCTCCTGCTCTACCGGTTACGGCGAAGATTTGATAAAATCGGCTTTAAATCTTGATTACGGAATTGTAGAAACGGCGGCACATTTTACAGGAGCAAAATACGTTGACCCGAATGCTTCGTTTGTGCTTGACATCGGCGGACAGGATATGAAATCAATTTTTATCAACAACGGCGCTATTTCACGTATCGAACTCAACGAAGCGTGTTCGTCGGGTTGCGGCTCGTTTTTGCAAAACTTTGCGGCGACGATGAATTTGTCGCTGTCCGAATTTTCAAAAGCGGCTTGTCTGGCTGACAATCCTGCCGATTTGGGAACGCGCTGCACGGTTTTTATGAACTCGAAAGTAAAACAATCCCTGCGCGAAAACGCCTCGTTAGGTGATATTGCAGCAGGACTGGCTTGTTCGGTAATCAAAAACTGTCTGTTTAAAGTACTGAAAATAAACAATCTAAACTGTCTCGGCAATCATATCGTAGTGCAGGGCGGAACGTTTCGCAACGACGCCGTTTATCGGGCATTGGAACTCCTGTCGGGGAAAACGATAAGCGCTACCGACCACCCCGAACTGATGGGGGCGCTTGGAGCGGCATTATACGCCAAAAAGCAAATGAAAGGTAAAATCGCAAACAGCATAACGCCGCTAAACGACTTGCACAACATTGAAACAAAAGAACTCAATTGCAGCGGTTGCAGCAATCGGTGTGCTGTTTTGCGTTTCAAATTTGCAAACGGAAATCGCTGCCATGCCGGAAACAAGTGTGAGAAAGTGTTTTACGACAGAAGCGCCGCGCCGAAGAAAGGGCTGAATGCGTTTGAGTTGAAAAACGAAATGCTTTTCGGCACGCAAGCAACAATGACAAAAGCCCCAAAAATCGGTATTCCCCGCGTATTAAATATGTACGAAAACTTTCCGTTCTGGAAAACACTCTTCGAGCGATGCGGTTTTGAGGTAACGCTTTCGCCCGAATCGACCTTTACGCTGTATGGAAAAGGCGCAGGTTTTGTGATGTCCGACAATTTATGTTTCCCCGCAAAACTTGTACAGGGACACGTCTTATCCCTGCTCGAAACTGACGTCAGTCGCATTTTTTATCCCCTTGTAGTGAAAGAAGAAAACGAATTTGAAAAGGCCTGTAATTCATACAATTGCCCTGTTGTGAGCGGATATCCCGACGTCATCAGGAGCGCTGTTGAGCCGACTGAAAACTATGGCATTCCGTTCGACAAGCCCGTGATTACGTTCCACAACGAAAAGGCGCTTAAAAAGGGCTGTTTCAAATATTTATCAACGCTTGGCGTTTCTCGGAAACAATTTAATCATGCCTTTGAAACGGCTATAAATGAGCGTATAAGAATAAAAAAGGAACTATGTGAAACACAAAAGCGTTTGCTCGACAAATTTGTTGCCGACAACGAACCTGTCTTTATCGTTACCGGACGTCCTTATCATGCCGACCCTTTGATACAGCAAAAAACGGGACAGATTTTGTCCGATCTTGGCGCCAATGTGTTGACCGACGATGTGTTTTTGCAGGAAGAAAGCAGCGGTTTCGAGCGGCTGAACATGCTTTCGCAGTGGGCATATCCCAACCGTACCGTACAGGCAGCAATGAAAGTGGCAACGCTTCCTCAAAACGTGCAGCTTGTACAGCTTAACTCTTTCGGTTGCGGTCCCGATTCGTTTTTTATCGACGAAACAGGCGAAATACTGAAACAGGCAGGCAAAAACCACATTGTTTTGAGAATTGACGAAATTGCAAGCCCCGGCGCCATTCGATTGAGATTGCGCTCGATGGTAGAATCGCTGCGTAACGCAACGCCGCCTGCCGCCAACCGGAAATACGCGGGATACCCGACGTCTTACGGCAAAAAAGACAGGGAAAAGACAATACTTGTTCCCTGGTTTGCCGATTTTTTGTCGCCTTTTGTTCCTGCCGTCGGCCAACTTGGAGGCTACAAGGTGTTCAACCTTCCCAAACCCGATAAAACCTCCGTCGAAACGGGATTGAAGTATGGAAACAATGAAGTCTGTTATCCTTCCGTTTTGATTTTGGGAGACATAATAAACGCTTTGAAATCAGGCGAATATGATACCGAAAACTGCGTACTGGCAATTACGCAAACAGGCGGACAGTGTAGGGCGAGCAATTATCTGGCACAAATCAAATCGGGATTGAAAAATGCAGGTTTCGACAACATTCCCGTGCTTGCGGTTGCAGCCGGAAAAGTTACTCAAAACGAACAAAAAGCGTTTGATTTTCCGTTGGCGAAGTTTACCGGCATCATCGTTTACACACTCCTGTATGCCGACGCGCTGCAACAAATGTACGGTTCTTCAATTGTGAAAGAGCTGAAAAAAGGCGAGACGCAGGCGCTGTTCGACCATTATGTATATCTGGGCGTTGAGGCAGTAAAACGCAACAGTATCAAAACATTACTTCAACTTTTGAAACATGCTGTCGCCGATTTCAACAAAATTGATACGAGAGAGGCAGGTGGAGCAGGTGGAGCAGGTGGAGCTGAAAATAAACCGTTCGGCAAAATAGGTTTGGTAGGCGAGATATACCTGAAATACAACAACTACGCCCAAGCGCATATTACGGACTGGCTGCGCGGGAAAGGGCTGGAAGTGGTAACACCTCCGATTATTGATTTCCTGATGCAGTATTTCGTTAATTTGCGGGTGAACGCCGACAACGGCATACAACGTGAACATGGACTTGTTCGCTTTATTAATCCCTTATTTATGAGATACATGAACAAATGTATCGACAATGTGCGGCACATTTTCCGGCAAAGCAAATATTATCAGCCTTCCGAATCCATTTTTGAAAAGGCGAGATATGCTTCCGATATTTTAGACCTCTCGAATCAGTTCGGCGAGGGATGGAATATAGCGGCGGAAGTAGCCTGTTATGCCCGCAGAGGCATCAACAACGTGGTTTGTATTCAACCTTTCGGATGTATTGCCAACCATATCGTAGCCAAAGGCATCGAAAAGCGGCTAAAAAAAATCTATCCGCAAATGAACCTGCTCTTTCTCGACATCGACAGCGGAACAGCAAACGTAAATTTGCATAACCGGCTTGAATTTTTGATGCGGTTTTAATGCGTTGAAAGGATAGTCTCTTTGTATTTATAATTTAGATATAAGCGTAACGGCATTAACAACAAAGAGTTATACTATGCCGTACCGGTAAGTCGCGGGCTGATCGGCACGCGCGATATAGCCAAACAACTTGCTGATCGCAGTTCGCTTACCCCTGCCGATATTCGCGCTACGCTTATTGGTTTGGCAGACCTGATGGAAACGTGGCTGCACAACGGTTACAGCGTCAAACTCGACGATCTGGGCGTGTTCAGTTTGTCGGCAACGAGCGCGGGTTACGCCTCGCCCGCAGAATGCACGCCGCATCGCGTTCGCCCCGCCAAAATATGCTTCCGCGCCGACCCGCAACTCAAAAAAAACATGAAAAATATCAAGTTTGAACGATAAACGGAAGCATCACTTCCCATTATCTTTCGTCTTGGGATACCCAACCGGATTGTTCAATATAAGCAGGTGATTATCAGTTAATTTGAGGGCGGTTTTCAGTTCGTCTTTGTTCATCGTAGCGCGTGGAACGGTAGAAAGATTGGTGGAGGCGCAGAAGATGTTAATATTCTGGTTTACAATACCTCCGTCCATCGCGGCAATCAGGCGTGTCTGTTCTTTTGCGGGGTCGCCGAGTTTTTCGAGATTGGCGGCTATAACGATGCAGACGGGAGCCGTAGCAGCAAAATCCTGACCGGAGGCAACTGATTTACGGAAATCGCCTTTTGTCAATGGTTTAAGCACGTGTGTCGCAGGGTCGTAGAAGTAAGTTCCCTCTTTGTTGACTACATAGACTTCGATTTCCTGACAATTTTTCGCCGACGGGGCGGTACGTTTGCCGTCCTGACGGTTAACGCCGTTTGCTGCCCAGAGGAGGTCAGACAAGTCTTGCAGCGAGAGGTCTTTTGCCGCAAATTCCCTGTCGGAATGTCTGTCCGACAGGGCTTTCATTACCGCCGAACCGCGTGATTTGTTCGGGGCGTTGAGTTTGATTTCTTTCAGTTCTTGAGCGAATGAATTTGAAGAAAATAATACTGCTATAAATAATAATAATGTCTTCATAATTATACAGTAATAGGTTTATATTTAGGCACTAACGATTTCATAATACACCAGCCGATGAGATAGGCTACGGCGCAGAAGCAGAAGATAATGAAATATCCGGCGGGTTTGCCGTCGAAGCCAAAAAACTGCATGTTGGTATCGCCGGCATAGACAAAGAGTTTGCCGGCTCCGAACTGCAAAATCATCGAGCCTATGCCGCCTGCCATGCCTCCGATACCTGTAACGGTAGCGATAGCACCTTTTGGAAACATGTCTCCGATAGTTGAAAACAGATTAGCGCTCCACGCCTGATGTGCCGCGCAGCCCATTGAGATGAGAAGCACCGGTATCCATGCGGCATTGCGTCCGAGATCGGCAAACTGCATCCCCATCGGTTGCGCGAGAAGCACAAATAACGGAAAGAATGCGAATATCAGCATCGCTTTCATTCGTGCCGCGTAAGGATTTTGACCGCTGCGGTTGATAAAGATAGTAGGCAGTTTACCGCCCAGAATAGACAGCGCCGTAACGATAGCGTAAAGCGTGAATATCAGCGCCATACCGAGACCTTCGGAAGTCTTGATGCCGAACTGCATATTCAGGTAAGAAGGCGTCCAGAAGAGGAAAAACCACCACACTCCGTCGGTCATAAACTTACCGACCGCAAAAGCCCATGTCTGCTTAAATTTGAAGCAATCAAGAAACGGCATCTTCTTTTCTTCGGTAACGGCTTTGGTAGAAGCAGTCAGACCGGAAGCAGTCTGTCCGGCAGTTTCATGCTTATCCTGTTCGATATATTCGAGTTCGGCGGCGTTGACGCGGCGGCTTTGGTTAGGTTTGTCGTAGAGAAATACCCAGAACGCCATCCAGATAAAGCCCAGCACACCTATTATGACGAAAGCCATTTCCCAGCCGAAAGCCTTTGCTAACGGAGGTATAGAGAGAGGAGCGAAGAGCGCTCCGATAGAGGCGCCGGCGTTGAAAATAGACGTTGAGAAAGCGCGGTCTTTTTTGGGGTTATACTCGGCTGTGGCTTTGATTGCTGCGGGGAAGTTACCCGCTTCGCCGAGAGCCAGAATACATCTCGCCACCAGAAAGCACCACATGCTGACGGTTGCAATAATTACGGCCACGTCGCCTGTTGCAGCCGTCAATTCGGCGGCGCTGTGCAGTCCTACTTGAAACTCGGTAACTACACCGCAGGCTGCGTGCAAACAGGCGCCCACGCTCCATACTCCGATAGACCAGAGGAAACCTTTTTTAGTACCCATCCACTCTACAAACCGGCCTGCAAACAGCATACAGATAGCATAGAAGATCGAGAATACGGCCGTGATAAGTCCGTAATGCGATTCGTCCCAGTGAAATTCGGGCTTGATAAACTCGTCCCACGTCAGTGAAAGAACCTGACGGTCAAGGTAATTAATCGTTGTTGCAAAAAATAGCATTGCGCAGATGACCCAACGAAAAGAAGTCATTTTAGAAATTGATTTTGTCATACTTATTATTGTTTTAGATATTATTAACCACTAATCACTATCTAACCACACGTCCCGATCCGTCGCCTTTCATCAAATTTTCGACTTCGGCAACGGTTACGAGGTTGAAATCGCCATAGACAGTATGTTTGAGGCAAGAAGCAGCGACGGCAAAGTCGAGAGCGCGTTGGTCATCGGCAGGATATGTCAGCAGACCGTAAATCAGTCCGCCCATAAAGGAATCGCCGCCGCCTACGCGGTCAACGATATGCGTAATGTCGTAACGCTTTGATTGTTTGAGTGTTTCGTCCGAATAAAGGACGCCACCCCAAGTGTTATGATTAGCGTTTACAGAGCCGCGCAGGGTAACAATCATCTTGCGACAGCGCGGGAAACGGCTTATCATCTGTTTGCAGACCGATTCGAATTCGGCGGCTTGAACTTCGCCGCCGGTAGCCGACGCATCAAAGTCTAACGGCTTGATACCGAACACTTTCTCACAGTCTTCTTCATTACCCAGAATAATGTCGCAACCCTCAACCAGAGCAGGCATCACTTCCGAAGCCGAAAGACCGTAGCGCCACAGGTTTTTGCGATAGTTAAGGTCGCACGACACGGTGATACCCAGCGCATTAGCCGCTTTGACGGCCTCTAAACACACGTCGGCAGCGCTTTGTGACAGCGCCGGTGTGATACCTGTCCAGTGAAACCACGACGCTCCGTCAAAAACCGCCTGCCAGTCAATCATCCCTTTCTCGACGGTAGCGATTGAAGAGCCTGCACGGTCGTAAACAACCTTTGAAGCCCTCGAAACAGCCCCTGTTTCAAGGAAATAGATACCGACACGCTCGCCGCCGCGAATGATATGCCTGACGCCTACATTATGTGAGCGCAACGACTTTATACATGCTTCCGCAATATCATTAACCGGCAATCGCGTAACAAACTCGGTATCAAGACCATAGTTTGCCAGCGACACGGCTACATTGGCTTCTCCGCCGCCAAAAGTAGCGTCGTAAGAATGTGCCTGTGAGAAACGCAGATACCCCGGTGTCGCTAACCGCAGCATTATTTCTCCAAATGTTATAACTTTTTTATTCATATTTTTAACTTTTAAAATGCTTTTTTAAAATGGAAAACCGCCGTCGGAAACAAAATTTTCATTACCGGCAAGGCTTTGAATCGGCTCGCTGTCGCCCTGATAATTGACTTTCGATTCGTGCAATATACTGACGGCGCCTTCCGACGGATTCATGAACCTTACCAGATTGCTTTCAAACCGTAGCCATAACTCGCCGATAGCGCCGTTTCGATGTTTGGCGACGATAATTTCGGCCAAGCCTCTTAAATCCTTACCGTCAGACGATTCCGTAATATGGTAATATTCAGGGCGATGAATAAAACAAACCATATCGGCATCCTGTTCTATGGCGCCCGATTCGCGAAGGTCTGATAGTTGCGGGCGTTTACCTTCGGCTCCGGCACGCGATTCTACGCTACGATTCAACTGCGAAAGCGCTATTATGGGGATATTCAATTCTTTGGCAAGACTTTTAAGCGACCGTGATATTGTGCTGACCTCGTTTTGACGGTTATCACTCATTTTTGTCATACCGCTTGCCGTCATCAATTGCAGATAGTCGATTATGATACATTTGATACCGTTTTCACGCACTAAACGGCGCGCCTTGCTGCGAAGCTCAAAAACCGACAGGCTCGGAGTATCGTCAACATACAAAGGAGCGGAATACAGGTCGTTAACTTTTACTTCCAACTGCTTCCATTCGTGCCTTTCGAGACGCCCGCTTTTGATTTTGTCGCCGGATATTTCACACGTGTTGGTTATTAAACGGTTGACTAACTGTATATTACTCATCTCCAAAGAGAAGAAAGCGACTGGTATTTTAAATTGTACGGCCATATTTTTAGCCATCGACAGCACGAAAGCCGTTTTGCCCATAGCAGGACGTGCGGCGATGATGATAAGGTCGGAATTTTGCCAGCCCGACGTTATCTTGTCAAGAGCCGTAAATCCGCTACTCAAACCGCTGATACCTTCTTTTTGTTCGCCCGCCTTGGCTATTACTTTGATAGCCTCGCTGATAACAGAATCTATCTGTACGGCGTCTTTTTTGATGTTGCGCTGGGCTATCTCAAAGAGACCTTTTTCGGCATCCTGCATCAAATCGTCGATGTCGATAGTTTCGTCGAAAGCGTTGCCCTGTACGCGACCGGCAAACTTGATGAGTTCGCGGGCGATATGTTTTTGAACAATTATTTTAGCATGAAAATCGATGTGTAGCGAACTCTGAACGTTGCTTGTAAGTTCGGCAAGATAAGAAGTGCCGCCAACGGCTTCGAGGTCGCCGTTACGTTTCAACTGCTCTCTGACGGTCAGTATGTCGATAACGCCGTCGTTACGTGCCGACAGGTCTGTTATAGCCTTGTATATCAATTCGTTACGTTTGTCATAAAAACATTCCGAACGCAGTATGTCGCTGATATTTGAGATAGCGTCTTTTTCGAGCATCAGCGCCCCCAGCACTGCTTTTTCGAGTTCCAAAGCCTGTGGTTGCGCTTTTCCTGCATCGGGAATAATAATTGTTTCGATTTTTTTTCTGCTGTTATTTTTTTCTGTTGTCATGAAATATGTTTTTGTGGCTACAAATCGGAGGTCGTTACTATCTTCACTTCGCCGGTCAAACCTGACGGTTGAAGAGGCATATCGGGTTTGAAATTGCCGTAGATAGCTTTTATGCGGCGGTCGGCTTCGGGCAGTTGCATGTCGCCGATGATGCGGTTGCGCCATGTGCTTGCTACTTCGACGGTCAGACTGTTTTCGCCTTCCTTTAATATATCCGTTACGTCAAGACGATATGGCGCCGTCCATAATCCACCGACATATTTGCCGTTGAGAGTTACTTTGGCCATTGCCGTTACCATATCGAATTTGAGGAATATGGAGTTTTTGGTTTTCGGTAATTGAGAACTTGTAACCGAAAACTTGGTTTTGTAAACCGCTGTGCCGGAATAATATTTGATTTCGGGGGATTCGTTTTGAGACCAATCCGTTAATGTATTGAATATTACAGGTTTGGCAGGCCCGCGATGGAGAGAATCGGCTTCAAAGGTTACTTCCCAAGGAGTTGTAACGGTGGTGATTTCCCGATATGGCGGATAATTACGTGCGTCATTATTTTTATTCCCGGAAGAATTATTTCTGAAAACTATAAATGCGCTGCCTGACGGGTCAAAATGTAGCGGTATAGTTATAATACCTTCATTTTCAGTGTATTGCGGTAGAGGGCGACGGCTACCGGTAACGGCGTCCCACAGTTCGGGCTGTAAACCGCTAACTCTGAAAGACGCCTGCAAATCCATATCTTTATCTGTCTGATTAGAAATGAAATACACTTCCGAACCGTCAACCGTGCGATGAGTATAAAGCGCCTTGTCGCTGTCATAAATACAGTCGGGCTTGATATTCAGTTCTTTCAACACTTCCTCAATGGTTGCTGTGTTGAAAATTAATCCTTTACCGTATTGGCGACGGTGTTCGGCCTTTTCGCCCCACATATTTTTGCTTATTTCCTGCACTTTGAGTTCCGATGCGGGATAGTTTTGCAAACTCGGCGTTCTGTCGGGTGCCGGTCCGAGAACAACTCCGCCGTCGGCGACTAACCGTTCGATTTTTTCCAGCAATTCGGGGCGCATAGACGTTTGCGGCGGCAGCACCAAAATACGGTACGATGTGCCGTGAGGCAGTGTCAGCAGTCCGTTTTTGACTGTCATATCGCGAATAATGACTTCGGCGTTGATATAGTCGTAATCATATCCTTTGGGCAGTTTGAGATAATCGGATATCTTTGTTTCAACGCCTGCATTGCCGAACGGATTTTGGGCTTCACCGCTCACATTGGGGCCGGTCATCTTCGGCGCTTCTTCGCCGATGAAATAAGCCACATCGGCAACGTTCAAGCCCTGTTGGAGCATAAAGTTACAGCGTTTGACATAAAGCGTGAAGAGGTCGAACATGCCGAACCACGTGTTTTTGCGGTTAAACTCGTTGCCAAACCACGCATCAATGCCGGGGTAATCGTTTTCGTAAGGTTGCTGTATATAGACGTGAAAGACCGACTGGTTGATGCCTTCGGTAAACGACCAGTCGCCGAGACTTTTGAAGTTGCGCGGAAAGCGGGTATAAGCAGGTCCGCCGCTGGTAAACGATTCTGCCGATACACGCGGTTTGCCGTAGGTATGAGCGCATGAAGCGGCGATACGGTTTTCGTAGCGGTTAGTGCTTTGACCGTCCCAGAACTCGCCGCCGATTTCGTCCGACTGCCCGCCGTATTGCAGAAATTCACCCGGAAAGCCCCAATGTCCGTAGTTTTCGAGCCATGTAGTAAGTCCGTGCTTATGGCTCACTTCGCGCAGCCCGCCTACATAGTCGTAAGAAACTTTGTCGGCAATAAGGCGTCGCAAATCCCACAGGAAGCGTTCCGAAATATCGGGGCTACCGATTACATATCCGTCGAAAACAGGCAGAAACGGCGTCGCATCATATCCGTAGCGTTGTTTGAAATCGTCCAAAAAACCATCGGTAAAGTTCTGACTGCCCATTTCATAACTGTCTTCTACTACTATTTTCAACGATTGGCGGTCTTCGGCGGGGATGCGTTCCATTATCTTGCCCAGAAAGCCGTTAAAATGAGGTTCCATGTAGTCTTTGTTCATCTTATCTACTTCCAAACCGGTGCCTTCGGGCGAGGCGGGCGCGTTTTTGATGCCTGTGATAGCCATTCCCGTACGCAGTATTATCCATTCTCCTTCCGGCACATCCCACGTCAAGATGCCGTCGGCTGTCATTTTTTGCGAAATATCCTGCACGTCGGTCGTAGGAAATCCTTTTTCGGGCGCTTTTTGCGCTTCTCCCCAAGTATAATAATCCCATGACGGCAAATTGCCTTCGCATACTTTGGCAAGAGTTTTCTCCGCAAAACGGTCAACAACCGATGAGGTACTCAAAATTATCTCCGCAATACGGTTTTCGCCGCCGTTGTTCTTGAATTTGAGGCGTATATCTTTGCCTTGTGTGTCTTCAACCGCGATGGCTACGGGCGAGAATGGTTTGAAACCGGTATTGACGTCAAATCGTGTACGTACGGCAGCGAACTTTGTAATATCTTTATATTCAGCGCCTTCCTTTACTTGCACTTCGATATTGACATTCAAATGTCCTGCCGGTTTTATGATTATGCTGCGGACAATTTCTTCCTGCGGCAGCGATATGTCGAGACTTGCTTCGGCTTCGGAAATAACATATTTTGCTTCCGGCGTATTTGTACGGATATTGTGCGGATAAAAACGTACTCCTTTGGATGTCAGCAAATTAACGCCAAAGTCGGGTTTTACCGGAAAGGCTATAACTTTAACATCCTGAAAAAAATCTGTCGGCTGTTCGAGTTTTTGAGATATTTTTTGTGGTCCTTTGACACGCAATTCGGAAGATGTGAGATAACGCATTGATTGTTCGGGTTTTATCCACGGTCCTCCCGACTGACTCCACCCCGGACAGTTGAAAAGTCCCAGTTCGATATTAAGGCGCGTAGCTTCTTTCATTGCAGCGTGAAGCACGTCATACCACTCGTCGGAAAAGACTTTGACCTTTCCGAAATAATTACCGCTTACGATGTTGCTGCCGATGAAAGCGCGATTGATACCGGCTTTTTTCATGGCTTGGATGTCTTTTACAACCCCTTCAACCGATATATGGTCGTTAATCCAATACCAGTAAACACCGGTTTTGATGCTGTCGGGCGGAGTTAGAAAGCCTTTTTCGATAGCGGCAAAGCGGTCGCCGCCGGTGCAGGCTGTTACGATTACGATTGCCGTAAGAACAATTGCGAGAAAATTTTTCATCAGTATTTTTGTTTTAGTATTTCGCTGTAAATAAGTGCTTTTCGCCATGCGTCATGGTCTTCCGGCGTGTCTTCGAGCGTAAAAACCGCTGCCGGTTCTTCATAAAGCATAGTATCAATGCTATCTGCATCAGTTCTTTTCATTGCCGACGAGTAAGCGTCGCCGTCTTCGAGAGTTTGGTAGGCAGGTTTCACCATTTCGGTACGTTTTTTACGTACCGGCGCACGTTTTGTAACCGTCTCATCTATAGAAGGTTGCTCTTCTAATTCCGGTTGTTGTTGCCGTTTTTTGCCTTTTACGCCAAACAAACTGCTTATCGCCGCTATAATAAGTATGACTATATAAAACCAGTCGCCGATATTTTCCATAAATTATAAATTTAGACCCGCAAAAATAGCAAAATTTTGACAAAAATACAAATCTTACAAAAAAAAATAATGGGATTGTCGTCTTCTTTTCGGTTCTTCGGTTCTTCGTACCGTCATTGTTTTCACCTGATTCGTCTCCGATTGGCTTTTTTGGAGAAATAGACATATACGGCTTTGCCGATTATTGCGTCTTGCGGAACAAATCCCCAATAACGACTATCGATGGAATTGCCGCGATTGTCGCCCAATACAAAATACGCATTCGTCAGGAACGTATAAGTACTGTCGGGACACGGAGCGATGTCTTTTTCCGTTTCAAACCTGACAATATGACGGTA
>JAITHS010000098.1 GCA_031279875.1 Tannerella sp. | reverse complement strand
GGTCGATAGTACCGTAATCCATTGACGGAGCGCGTTCTTTGAGGTTAGGGATTGCTTCGTTCATGAGTTTGATGACATAATCATAGCACTCTTCCACTTTTGAGCGGTATTGAAACAGTTCGCCGGCAAGAGCGTCGGGGCTAACCTGTTTGTCCACAATCACTATCGGCCCGTATTGTTGGATAAGCAGGAAGTTGTAATAAGCTTTGAGAAAGATAGCCTGCGCTTTCCAGTCGGCTTTTTCGAGGTCAGCCATGTCGGCAACCTTGTCGATGTTGTCTATAAAAACGTTTGTTTGCCTGATGCCTTCATACAGTTTACGTCCGCCCATCGTCCCCGACCAAGAGCCGAGTAGCGGCGATGTTTCCGACTGCAAGCCACGCATTATGCGTAAGCCGCGCAGGTTGTCTGAGTTGCCATCCATGTCAAGGCGACCGACAAATTCGTCTCCCATAGTCCACGGACTGTTGTGAGTATCGTGAATCGGGGGCATGTAACTGTAAATTTTTGCGAGCGCGTGATATGCTTCTTCTTTTACGGCGAAGATATTTTCGAGCGTCAAAGTATTATCCGGCACAACTTCAAGGTATTCCGAGCATGAGATACTCATAGCCAGTGCTGCCGTTATTATCGTATTTTTTATTTTATAGTTCATATATTTGAGAATTTGAGGATTAGAAAGCAAACTGAATACCGAGATTAAACCGTCTGTTGAGGGGATATCCCATGCCGTTGGAGCCGGTTTCGGGGTCCCAGAGTTTGAAAGCGCTTATAACGAAGACGTTTTCGGCGCTCATGTAGAGACGTGCATTTTTAAGGCCTAATTTCTTGTAACCGTTGAAGTTATAACCGGCTTCAACAGTTTTGAGCCTAAGGAACGATCCGTCGCGCATCCACCATGTTGACTGGCGGACATTATTGCCTATCACGTTGGTAGAGAGGCGGGGCCAGAAAGCGTGTACGTCGGGATTAGTTTCGCTCCAATAACTGTCGGCGATGTAAGCGAGAGCATTACGACGCCCCGAAAACGGCGCAATACCGTCGCCAACGTTAGGATTGATAAAAAACGATACGAGCGCATTGCCGGAGAAAAAGAAGTTGAAATCAACCTTTTTATAGCCTGTCGAAAGACCGAAACCGTACTGAATTTTCGGCACTGTTGGGTGGCCGATAGGGATGCGGTCGTTGTCGTTTACTATACCGTCGTTGTTGATGTCTTTATACTTTATATCGCCTGCCATATACTCGCCGAAATCCTGCTTGGGAGAGTTAATAATTTCCTCATTATCAACAAACAGTCGCTCGGCAACAAGTCCCCATCTCTGGTTGATATTATGTCCGCGCTGTTTGAGGTATTCGTCGGGATAATTTTTTTCGTCGAGTTCGAGATATTTATTGTTTGAATAAGTGAAGTTTGCGCGTCCCGTAATCCACAAATCGGCATTAAACGAGTGCTGAATATCGATAGAGCCGTCTATACCCTGCGAACTGACTTTGCCGACATTGCCGCTGATAGGCGCTTCGATACCTGCCGTTGAAGGGAAATTTCTGCGTTCCATATAGATTTGACTGCGGATATCTTTAAAGAAATCGATCTGAAACTTGATCGATTCACGTTTGAGCAGCGACAATTCGAGACCGAGATTGTATTTGTCGGAAATCTCCCATGAAATATCGGGGTTAGCATAACGAAGTATATTATATCCCGTATAAGAGTTCATAAACGAATCGCCGAAGCGATATCCTGCACCTGACGTGTTGATGTTTGAAAGGAAGAAAAATCTGCCCGACCTCCCCGAAATAGCATCGTTACCGACTAATCCGTAGGTGAATTTCAGTTTCAGGTTGCTGACTATCGGTTTAAATTTGTCCCAGAAATTTTCGTTAGAGATAAGCCATCCGAAGCCGTAGGAAGGGAAGAAGCCGTATTTTTTCTCGCCGGTAAATTTTTCCGAGCCGTTATATCCGTAAGAAAATTCAAAGAAATATCTTGTATCGTAGTCGTAAGTGATACGGCCGGAGTTACCCATGTTGCGTTCGGGCAGCGTTTCGTATATCGACGTGCTGTTGCCGCCGGTAAGCAGGTTTTCTTCTGCCATTCCGACAGTCATAACGCCTATCGTATGAAGGCCGAAATTTCTGTCCCAATTGAGGCGCATTTCGTAATAATAATGCCCGCTGGCGTCGCGTCCGGGCTGTACGTCGCCCAAGTATGACTGACCGCCCTGCGGATTGAGGCAAAACAGTTTATACTCGTCGGTTACCATGTTATAACTGTCAACATCGTAATAGAAAGGCGAATAGGTACGACGGCTGGTGTATTTGCTCCATGAGTTGACCGACGCCTTAACCTGCAATCGCAACCCTTCGACCCATTTACCGAAGTCTTGCGTAATGGTAGCCTGTGCCGTCATAGTGCTTTCGTTGCGGTCTTCATAGCCGCTTACCATGTTGGCATAAGGGTTGGATTTCAACCCGCCATCAACAAACGAGCCGCCGAAAAGGATATGTTCCGTAAATTCGTTAGCGGCGTCGGGGGTGAAATAAGGCGGAAAATCGACAGGATTGGCCATCATAACTTGATAGAAGATGTTTTGTGCGCTTACATAGGGGCCGTTGTATTTCTCAAACCTGCCGCTGACGCGCGTGTCGAGCGTCGTTGACTCCGTAAGTTTAAAAGTTACGTTACTTCGGATGTTTACCCTGTCAATGTCGATGTTGTTGTTGTAGTTGTTGCGTTTGTCAACTTTGAGCAAACCGGTTTCGTTTTCATAACCGCCTGCTACATAGTAAGTTGCTACTTTGCCGCCGCCGGATACATTGAGATTTCCTTTTTTATTAACGGTATAGGTATTGAAAAGCATTTTATACCAGTCGATGTTTGGGTAAATCATCGGGTTGTCGCCGCGAGCGGTCGATTGTATTTTTTGTTCCGAATAATACGGTCCGAGCGCCGGATTACGCGAAATACGTGCCTCGTTGTACATTCGCATGTAGGTATCGGCGTCAAGTAAATCGTTCATGCGTGTCGGCATGGCGGTATTGACGTCCATACGGACATTGACTTTTGCCGCGCCTTCCTGCCCTGCTTTTGTCGATATGATGATGATACCGTTAGCGCCGCGTGCGCCGTAAAGCACTGTCGCAGAGGCGTCTTTGAGGATAGAGAAACTTTCTATGTCGTCGGGTTGGAGGCGTGCCAAATCGTTGGTAGTAGCCTCAAAGCCGTCAACAAGGATGAGCGGGTCGGCTTTGTAGCCGAAAGTGGTAACGCCGCGCACAAAAAACTGCGCATTGTCGGCGCCCGGCTCACCCGAAGTTTGATACGAAATCATCCCCGGTATCTTGCCTGCAAATGCTGTTGTGAGGTTGCTGCTTGCAATTCGGAGGTCTTTGGTATTGACCGTCTGAATTGATGCTACGACACTCGACTTTTTCTGTTTACCGAAAGCAACGACCGTAACCTCGTCCAACTCTGACGTCTTTTCCTGCATCGTGATAGTAATGCCGTTCTTGCCCTCAAAAGTAAGTAACTTGTCTTGCATTCCCAAAAAGGTTACGACCAACTTCGTGCCTACGGTAACGTTGTTGAGTTCAAAATAACCGTTATCGTCGGCGGCAGCACCGCGCGTACTGCCTACAACCGAGATTACAGCGCCCGGTAACGGCTCGCCTTCTTCGTCAACTATGCGTCCCTTGAAAGTAACGCCCGATTGCTGTTGCGATACGGTTGGGTTTAGGCCATCGTCGGCAAATACCTGTGGCGACAATATGCTTATTATAAAGCAAATAACAAGTTGTTTTGTTAGCCGTGATGTCCTTTTAAAACTAAAGTTTTGTTTTTCCATAAATTATGTAAAATTAGATAAATTATCTGTTCAGCGCTGCAAAGTTAGCGAAAATTCTGTTACTAAAAAAAAAAAAACATTTAAATGTTGTTAATGGCGGGATTTTTTTTGAAATGGTGCCTCGCAATGACGGCCAGAGCATTCGTCATTGCGAGGTACGAAGCAATTCAGAAGAAAAAGCACGCTGGATTGCTTCGTTCCTCGCAATGACGTGGTACCGTCATTACCTATCGTTTGGTGCTATCATTCCTGCTCGCAATGACGTGGTACCTGTTTAAAAATTTTCACTAACTTTTCAATATGTCAAAAAGTAAAAAACACATTAAGAGAAAGAAAAAATGTGCAATTTATGAAAAGAGATATTTTAAAAAAAACGAAAATATGCGCAGGCACAGAATAAGGTTGCACAACAATTTATATGAAATCCTTGCCTTCTTCCTGCAACAGATTGACTTTGGCGGTAATCCCCATATTGTTTTTGATTTTATCTTGACTTGTATTCTATATTTTGAGATTCGGACATAATATCTTATTTAACTGCCGATTGTTATTTTTTCGACTTTGTCGAAGCCGTGCCGGTTGCAGTAATCGTTGATGCCGTTGATTATTTTCAGGGATATGGTCGGGTCGATAAAGTTGTACGTTCCAATCTGTACGGCTACGGCGCCGGCGAGGAGGAACTCTGCGGCGTCCTGCCACGATGAGATGCCGCCTAATCCGATGACGGGGATTTTTACAGCCCGTGCCGTTTGCCATACCATACGCACGGCGACAGGTTTGATGCACGCTCCCGACAGCCCGCCGGTAATGGTTGAAAGTATCGGTTGACGCCGTTCTACATCTATCGCCATGCCAAGCAATGTGTTGATGAGCGACACAGCGTCGGCGCCTTCGGCTTCTACTGCGCGGGCTATTTCGGTAATGTCGGTAACGTTTGGCGACAGTTTTACTATCATCGTTTTAGGATAGACCTTACGTACCGTCCTGACTACTTCTGCCGCCGATTTGGGATTAACGCCAAACGACATGCCGCCCTGCTTCACGTTCGGACATGATATGTTTAACTCTATCGCCGGAATATGTTCCAGCGCTCCGATACGCTCGGCGCATTCGGCGTAATTGCTTACGGTAGAGCCGCTTACGTTGACGATCATATTCGTATCTATATCGCGGATTGCAGGATATATCTCGCGGATGAAATAATCGACGCCTTTGTTTTGAAGTCCTACGGCGTTGAGCATACCCGACGGCGTTTCAGCCATGCGGGGATATGGATTGCCTTCGCGCGGCTCTGCCGTTGTGCCTTTGACGATGATGCCGCCAAGTTGCGAAATATCGAAGAAGTCGGCATATTCGACGCCGTAGCCGAACGTTCCCGACGCTGTCATGACGGGGTTTTTCATCGTCATGCCACCAATTTTGACTGTTAAATCTGCCATGTCAGTTGATTTATGTTAAACACCGGCCCTTCGGAGCATACGCATACGTTACCCCGAACTGTTTTCTCTACGCAACATAAACATGCGCCGATGCCACATGCCATCATGTTTTCGAGCGATACTTCGCAGTCTGATGATGTGGCTTTGGCGTATCGTGCTATTGCAAGCATCATCGGTTTTGGGCCGCAGGCGTAGATTTTGTTAAAGGAGGTTGCAAGTATTGAGTGGTCGGTAACGAAGCCTTTGTCGCCCAGAGAGCCGTCTTCCGTTGTTATATGTACGGTGCCGATACGCTCAAAGTCTTGCCGTTGCAACACGTCTGATGCAGTTCGGGCGCCGAGCAGGAACGACGGTTTGCAGCCTATTTGCAGCAGAGTAGCGCCGAGGTAAAGCATCGGAGCCGTTCCTACTCCGCCGCCGACAAGTAAAAGTTTGTCGCCGGTGTTAGTCGGTATCGAAAAGCCGTTACCGAGCGGTAGAATAACATTAAGCGTCTCGCCGACGGATAATTGCGACAGCCGCCGTGTGCCGTTACCTGCTATACGTACCAGCAACCATAATTCATTAGCCTGCTTATCAACGTAATTGATTGATATCGGACGTCTTAAAAACGTTTCCTGCGAGCCGTCAACGCGCACTTCGACAAACTGCCCCGGCACCATTTCGGGCAAAGCCCTGTCGGATGTCAGTTTAAGCAGGAAATTGTTGTCGTTAAGCGCTTCTTTCGCCATAACCCGCAAATCAATAATATATTTTTTCATCTTATGACTGTACATATTTGACTGCAAAAGTAGCATAAAAAATTAAGAATTAAAAATTGATGTTTTTTTGCTACTTTTGCAGTCGAATAAAATTAAAAATAAGATGAAGAAAAATATTTTTTTATTAATGACGGCTTTTCTGCTTACGAATTGTGCCGGAGAACAGAAAAAAGAGGATATTTCCGATATACGGCAAATTGATTTTGATTACAACGTTTGCATTAACAAATTGGATGCGGGAGAATTTGATCTCGGCGCATATTCCGATTCGATAATGCAAATCATCCCTTTGGAAACGACCGACGAGGCGCTTATTGCCGAAATTGATGAGATTGAGATACGAAATGACAGGATTTATATTATGGATCAGCTTGCTCGATCGGTATATGTTTTTGATATGACCGGCAAATATCTGAACAGAATAAACAAGGTAGGGCAGGGTCCGGGAGAATACGGATTTTTGTCCTATATGGCTGTTACCGATTCGACGGTAATTGTATTCGACCATTTCATGGATAAACTGATAGAATATAAGATTCCTACAATGCAATTCTTGCGGGAAGAACGTGTAAGTTCATCTCTGATTAGCGACATGTTTTATCTGCCTGCCGCCAAATCGGTTTGTTTTATGAACGACTATTGCTGCACTGATGCCGGTAAATACTTGCTGTTTGTCCGAAAAGAAGATACCAAAGAGATTGATAAACAGTTGCCGTTTGATAAAGAACCTTTCTGTCTTGGTATGAGCGGTTACCACTATGCCGTTACAAGCGATCATGCGTCAGTTATATACGACGGCAACGATACTATCTATCGCATTGACGACAAAGGAAAAGCCCGCCCGGAATATTTTGTAAATATCAAAAACGACAGAGTGGTTTACGGTGAAAAAGTAGAAACCGTACATAGAGACAATCCTCCCGGTCGGGTATTTGGTATTAGCTCCATTAATGAGTCGGATAAATATTTGTTTCTGAATATAAGTGTTAGATTCGAAGGAGTGATACAAAAAGGCCACTATAGCGATTATATGTGTCTGTATAACAAGCAAAGTCGCGAAACGGTAATATATCCCGAATATGCCCAAAACAGTAAGTTTGACAATAATGAGTCTGTGTTGATTCGCCGAATTATCGACAACAAAATTATAGAATGGACGGATGCTGATATTATGTTTATGGGAAAAGAATATGCCTTTACGAAAAGGAAATTCACAAACAAGACATTTGAACAACAATATAAACAAGTTCTGTCGAATTTGAAAGAAGATGATAATCCGGTAGTGTTTATCTATAATTTGAAGTGAGAACTTGCCGAAATGCAGAAAAGCAACGCTAAATGCGTTTACATTTCTTACAAAAGATTGTGATTTATTATGCGATTGTGAAGCAACAAAGCAGAAAAAATGTCGTTATTGATACGTAACATTTAATTTTATTACAGATATGATATTAGATTCGTTGGATAATTCAGCGATGTATGAAAATCTACATCCATTGTTTAAAAAGGTGTTTGACTTTATTAAACATACAGATTTTTCTAAAATTAACGAGGGCGTTATACCTACCGATGACCCGCGCCTGTACTTCACTTTTTCGTATTTACGCGGCAAAGACCCACAGGACGCAGTTCTTGAATCTCACAAGAAATATATTGATATTCAGGCTCCGATAGCAGGCGTCGAAACTATTGGCTGGAAAGCGGCTACAGAGTTGATGATAATTCAAACTCCGTATGACGAAGAGAAAGATTGTATGTTCTATCACGACTTTCCGACTACATACACGAAACTGTATCCGGGTCAGTTTGCCGTATATTTTCCCGACGAAGGTCATGCGCCGGGTATCGGGCAAGGAGATATCCGGAAAATAGTGGCGAAAGTGGCGATAGAGTGAGGCAAGAATTGTAGTGCTACAAGCCGCTACAAACCGCTGAAATTGACGTTGTCGAACATCAGTGAAGGGATACGCCATGCTGATGTGAGGCGTGGGTCGTTGCCGATTTCTACAAGATTGCGCCACAGGTCAAGCATGTTGCCGGTGATGTTCATTTCGTTGAGAGGTTGTGTTATGACGCCGTTTTCGATAAGCATGCCTTCAATTCCATACGAAAAGTCGCCGGTTACGGGGTTGCAATTACCTCCGTTGAAGCCGGTTACCAAAACGGCATGTTCCTGACTTCCGATCATCTCTGCCATGGTGCGCGTTCCCGACGGCATAGTCAATATTGACGGTGAACCGACAGTTTGCGGCATTTTTAATTTGTTGCTGTTGTAAGTATCTATATAATAGGTGTTTAAAGTCCCATTGTCAAATATTTTGCGATATGACGTTGCTACGCCTTCATTATCAAAATATCGTGCGCCTGTGGCTCGCAACAGATGTGGCTCGTCGATAAGCGTAAACTTGCTGCAGAACACTTTCTCGCCGAGTTTGTCGAGCAGAAATGAGTTTTTTTGCTGTATTGCCTGCCCGTTGATTGCGTTGATAACAGGCGACAGCAAACGCGACGAGTTGGCGAAATCAACTATCATCGGCATGGCAGCCGAAAGGATTTTCTGCTGACCGAGTTTACGCAAAGCTCTTTCCAAAGCAGTTGTGCCGACTCCCGTCTTAACTAATTCGTCGTAATAAAGCGATGTTTCATACCACCACGAACTCGGACGTGCCTCGCCTTCGCCTTTGATACTTGCTTCTGCCGCAAGCGAAAAGCATGACGCCGATGTTTCTCCCTCAAATCCGTTGCTCGCGATGATGTAACCAAACATCTCTCCGTCGGAGTAAGATGCAGAAGCGGAGATAACATGATGGTCTTTGTCCATAATCTCGTCGCATGTCCGCATCGCAAGTGCAACCTTGTCATCAGGCTGAATAAGAGATATTTTACTGTCGTATAACTGCAAATCCGGCTTCCCGCCTGTGTAATAAAGCGATGCGTCGGGGATGCTGCGCGCAATGTCTTGGGCAAGGTATCTGATACTGTCGATACCGTTACGTATAAAACGCTGTAATTCAGACCAGTCTAATCTGTTGGTTGATATTGAACCGTATCGTCCGTCAACAAACAGTTGTGCCG
>JAITHS010000080.1 GCA_031279875.1 Tannerella sp. | reverse complement strand
TAGGTATGTTGTTTGAGGTTGCAAAGATACAACTTTATTTCTAATAATGCGTTTTTTTTGTTAAAAAATCAAAAGACGCACATTTTTTTATTTCGGTGCATATTTTCTTGAAATTTTTTATACTTTTGCGGCAAAAAATGACAAATATTTGAACATAGAACTTTTTATAGCACGGCGAATACATTTTTCTGCCGACAGGGAGGACAACAGGCGGGCTACTCCCCCTGTGATACGTCTTTCGATGGCCGGCATCGCTATCGGGCTGGCAGTCATGATTATAGCCATAGCCATCGTTACGGGGTTTAAGCAGGAAGTACGCAACAAAGTTATCGGCTTCGGGTCGCACATCAGGCTTACCAACTTCGACAGCAACAACTCTTACGAATCGAAGCCGATAGTTGTCGGCGATTCGTTGCTGCACGCGCTCAATACGACCAAAGGCGTTGTTCACACCGAAATATTTGCAACAAAACCGGGTATCATCAAGACCGACAACGATTTTCAGGGCATCGTCCTCAAAGGCGTAAGCAACGATTATGATACGACTTTTTTAAAGAAGCATCTTGTTGAAGGTCAGATGATTAATATTGACCCCGGCGTTATTTCCAATCAGACGCTCGTTTCCGAAACTCTCGCTAAAATGTTGAGGCTCAAATGCGGCGATTCGTTTCTTGCATACTTCGTAAACAGCGAAGATATAAGAGCAAGAAAACTCTACGTATCAGGCATTTATAACACCGGATTTTCCGATTACGACAAACTTTTTGTGATATGCGACATCAAGCATATCCGCCGCCTCAACGGATGGGACAGCGATATGGCAAGCGGCGTCGAAATATTTCTCGACGATTACGACAACCTTGACGGCATAACCGAAGAACTCTATTTCTCCCTCATCGACAAAACAGACCGGTTAGCCAACACTTACTACATACGCTCTATAAAAGAACTTAATCCGATGATATTCAACTGGTTAGAAGTCCTCGATTCAAACGTGATACTGTTGCTCGTTCTGATGATACTTGTTGCAGGCTTTACCATGATTTCGGGCTTGCTGATAATCATTCTGGAGCGTACCAACATGATAGGTATTCTAAAATCGTTGGGCGAGAGCAACGGAAGCATACGCAAGATATTTCTCTATGTATCAATGTTTTTAACCCTTAAAGGAATGTTCTGGGGAAATATTACAGGGATAGCGTTTTGTGTATTACAGTCTTATTTTCAATGGTTTAAACTCAATCCTGAAACATACTACATTGATTCCGTGCCGATTGAGATTAATATTTTGCAAATAATACTTGTTAACGTCTGTACGCTGTTTATTTCGCTGCTGCTGATGATAGCCCCGTCGTATCTTGTAGCAAAAATAGAACCTGCAAAATCCATCAAATTTGAATAAAATGAATAGAATAATCCAACTTTTAACAACAATAATACGTTTTGTAACTTATGACGTCTGGCGAATAACCGAACGCGAGATGACGAGCCGTCTGAAACGTTTTGCGGTTTTTATCGTTAAGAGCATCTGTCTGGCATTTAGAGGATTTATAAACGAGGCGCTGCAAACAAAGGCCTCTGCGCTGACTTACAGCACATTACTTGCTATCGTACCATTGTTGGCGGTTTTGGTAGGCGTGGCGAGCGGTTTCGGGATGAAAGATTCTGTCCGCCAAAGCCTCTATGACTATCTGCCGGGGCAGCGCCAAATCCTTGATGAAGCATTCCGTTTTGCCGAAAATTATCTCTCCGTCTCACAGGGCGGTCTGTTCATCGGCGTCGGCATCGTACTGCTGCTTTATACCGTTATCAGTTTGATTTCTACTATCGAAAACACATTCAACGATATATGGCAAATCAAAAAACCTCGCTCATGGAGGCGTAAAATAACCGATTATTTGTCGTTTATCATTATTTTGCCTGCCATAATGACCGTTTCAAGCGGCTTGTCGCTGTTGATAACTACTTTTAAAGCAGAATTTCTACAAGAGTACGTTTTTATGACGCCTGTTGCCAACACATTGTTCAAAATAGCCCCATATTTCCTTGCTTCGCTGTTTTTTACCGTCTTATTTATACTCATTCCGAACACAAAGGTTCGCTTTTTTAATGCTCTTGCAGCCGGAATATTAACCGGATGTGCTTTTCAACTGCTTCAATATCTGTATATTAGCGGTCAGATAGGCGTAAGCAAATATAACGCTATCTACGGCAGTTTCGCTGCTTTGCCGCTAATGCTGGTTTGGTTGCAATTGTCGTGGGTATTGATACTTTTTGGCGCCGAGATAGCCTACGCATCGCAAAATCTCAAAGAATATAATTTTGAAAAGGAGAGCAAAAACATCAGCCGTCGATACCGCGACTTCCTGTCTATACTTATCACTTCGTTGATAGTTAAGCGATTTGAGCATGAAGACGGCGTGCCTTACACTGCCGACGAGATGTCGGACGAAAACCAAATACCTGTTCGTCTGACTACCGAGATACTCTACGAACTTGTGAGTTTGAATATCCTCTGTGAAGTGATGTCGGGCGACGACGAGCGTATAGTACGATTTCAACCGGCACTGGATATCAACAAGTTAACTATCGGCTACCTGTTACGCAAGATTGACGAAAAAGGGAACGAGGATTTTAAAATCGACAGCGATCATCATTTCGGCGACGAGTGGAAAGCCCTGATAACTACCCGCGAAACGATGTTTGATTATGGTAATAAACATTTACTTAAAGATTTGTGATTTTTTAAAAAGGAATTTCGCTTTGTGTATCAGGCATGTCAGGCAGGAGATATTCTTCCAAAACCAAATCTTCTCTGTGCCATTAATTGTGTTTTGAAAGTTATTGTAGGTTCGTAATAGTATCACGTCCAACCAAGCGAATCTTGGAATATTCGGCTCTCTGTAAATAATAGTTATATTTTCCGGCTGTATATTAAAACAGTCTTCCTTTCCTATAAAATAATTGCCGATCCAATCAATGAAAACACTTTGATCCGGTCTGATTTCATAATTGCATGCAACAAAAGATTCCAATATCGGATAACTTTCAATTGCTTTCAAGTCAATAGGGAAATCTTTACATTGAGCCTTATAATAGGTACTTCTATCTCCGTTTATTTCGTATGTGTAATATGGTACTTCCGTCCATGTGCCTTCGGCAGGCAAAAGCGTTTTGCGCACAAACGCAAGTCCCCATCGAATATTATTTTCTCGTGTTTTCATATAGGTACATTTGACTTGGTGGATAATCGTTATTTGAAAAATAGTGTTTAGAAACACAACAAGATGCATTTATAAATGATTTAGAACCATAATTGAAGTTCGACTTCCATGTATAATTGTATATCTTTATGTGTGGATATAATTCGGCAAACTCTTGTTGTTCTCTTGTATGTTGAGAATAATCACGACCATTGGCCGAATATGTATTAATTTTCACCGGCCATAGAATACCTTTTATGTCGGATATTTGTATTTTGTCAAGAAAGTGCATTTCCGCTTTGCTTTCCCACATTTTTTTCAGGTCTCCATTGGGGTTGCCCCAATAAGACCAAATGTCTCCTTGATGATTGTTTTCTATTTCTAATGCGATTATTTTTCTCGCATCTTCCGGCATCATAAACTCATCTTGGATAGGTTCTCGGATTTCAGGGGAGGCAAGGTCTCTGCGAGAGGCATTTGAAGTCTCCAAATATTCCAAATTTCGCGAAATAAATACTCCAAACGCAGGATCCGTATCTTGTCCCGCATAATACGGTTCATGCGAACCTAAATATGCGAAAACAAATCGATTTAATCCAAAAGATGCCGCAGGCTCGGTCGGCGGCCTTGAAGTCGTGAGCCCATGGCTTCTTCTATACTCGTAGCTCAACAGCCCTCGATGCTGTGCGTCCGGATTCAGAAAAATATTATTATAGGCAGATTCAGAAAAAGTATGCGTTACCTCTAATCGCATAAACCTATCTGTGAAATCCGGCAAACTATTGTCTCGGTTCTCTGTTATTCTACTCCAATGAGCAAGATAATTATTTGTCAGTTGTTCTATTGACATTGTTCTTTTATTTATACGTTAAAACTTTGCCCAAAAATCTCCGCAAAAGTAAGGTTTTTTTTTGATATTGCAAAAAAAAAATATTATTTATGTGTTATCTAAAAAAAAAATTCTACCTTTGCAGCGTTTTATCAATATTTTTTATGAACCGTATCAACCGACAAAGCATTTACGAAGTACTGGAACCTGCCGGAATGCAAGGACTGCATATAAGCATTATAGCGCTTCATTTGGTTAACAAATTTTTGAATATATTTGAACCCAAGCCGTTAGATAGAGACGAAGTGCAAAGGAAAGTTCACAAAATCCTTTTGTATGAGACTTCCTCTAAACGTTCCCAAAGTTATTCAAGGATGTTTGCCCGCGTTATCAACCCCAAAACCGGCATGAAAATACAACATCGATACAGAGTAAATCAAATATTAAACCCCGATCCATGCGCCGATTTGTTTTCTTCCTGATATGTTTCGTTATATGTACGGCAGTTTTTGCGGCCGACGATGTTCCTCAAAAACAGACTTTTATCTATGCCGTTAAGGGCATCGACACGTTGCGATTAGATAAATACGACCTTTCGCCGCAAGTCGGCGCTTCCAAACCGTGTATCGTATTTATGTTTGGCGGCAGTTTTATGCGCGGCAATCGCGACCATCAAACATATATGGCTTATTTTAAGCGCTTGGCGGAACTCGGATACATAGTTATTTCAATCGATTACCGTCTCGGACTTAAAGGCGTTCAAGACCGTATCAACATGAAACAGAGCAAGTTGAAACTGTTTAATGCTTTTGTCGAAAACATGACTAATGCCGTAAATATGGCGGTAGAAGACCTTTTTGACGCCACTTCGTTTATAATTGAACACTCTTCGGCATGGGGAGCAGATACCGCTGCCGTAGTGCTGTCGGGGTCGAGTGCCGGTGCAATATCGGTACTTAACGGCGAGTATGCGCTCTGCAACGCCATGCCGTCGGCATCAAAACTGCCCGCCGGTTTCAGATACGCGGGAGTAATATCTTTTGCAGGGGCTATTTTCAGTACAAA
>JAITHS010000062.1 GCA_031279875.1 Tannerella sp. | reverse complement strand
AATCGATACCTTTTTCACACGCGGCAGTAATCAATAGCAGCGCATATAAAATATATTTTTTCATTTTTGTCATATCTTTAAACTTTAAATTATAAACGAAAAACTTATTACCATCCCGGATTTTGAACCATCATATTATTCTTGTCGAGTTCGCTTTGTGCTATCGGAAAAAGGCACATTTTCTCGCTGAATACTCGTTCCTCGAAAGCCACCCTGCGGTAAAAACCGGTAAAGTTAAAATCGTTGGTAGAAGCATTTCCGGCATTAATATCCATGCCCCACATCTTACCTCCTTCGCCCCATTGACGAGTAGGAGAGCCGTCGTCGGGAGTATTGGCGAGCCAACGGCGGCGGGTAGTGAAATAGCGGTCAAACTCGAAACACAGTTCTATTTGTCTTTCACGCAGAATAAGTTCGCGCTGTTTGAGTTTGTTGCCTTTGATGTCGGGATAAACGGCAAAGATATTCGGAATACCTGCCCTTTCTCTAATCATGTTCCAGTATTTTTCTATATCGGCGTTATTAGGGTCGCATTCGTTGAGCGCCTCAATGTAATTGAGCAGGATGCCGCCATAGCGGATGTACGTTTGCTGACGCTGTGTCTTAACATAAACGCGGTCGCCCTGGCACATGTTGCTTTGCGGGTCGCAGTTTTTGAGTACGAGATAACCGGTGCGCGGATAAAACGTTGAAGCGCCCGACCCTCTCGAAAAGCCGCCATAATATAATTCAACCCGTGCGTAGCCGTTTTTTTGTCCCGGACTGGAAAAATAATCCCTTTTAGCGACGTCTTCGGCAAACTGCGGCACGATGCGTTTATTATAAAGTATAGCGGCATAAAAACGCGGCTCGCGGTTGGCGTACATGTTCCAGTCGCCTGCCCAGTGTCCCCACGCATCACCGTTACGGATGTCTCGTATCATCTCTATTCTGTCGGTAACAGGGTTTAGGTTGCGCGGATTCCAGCTTTCGCCTGCCGTCGCTGCAAAGCCTTCTTCGACGTAGCCTGACAGCGGGTCTGAAATTATACGTCCGTTTTTCATATAGAAAGCGTCCACGAGCCGCTGCGTAGGCGCCTGACCGCCAAGGTTATACGTCCCCGGCGAGCAGTGTACTTCCCAACTGTCATAATTGAAAACCTGCCGTCCGAAAAGTATCTCGCAGTTCCATTTCATCAGCAACACATCGCGTACCGATTTATAAGGGCTGAAAACAGTACCGTCGCCGTTTTCGTGGTTTTTATACAGTCTGATGTCGGCTTTCGGATCTGTTTCGGCAATGGCTATGACCTCTTTTGCCGCATCGGCAGCCTTACGCCATTTGCTTTCGTTATAGACGCGGCCGGCAAGCGGTGTGCCGTCGGGATTGACAAAATTGCGGTAATAAGGATTGCCGTTCCACTGCTCGCTTGCCGCCAACAACAATACTTCCGATTTGATAGCCAGACAAGCCGTCCGGTCGGCTTTACCGAACCATTGACGGTCGCTTTTCCAGTTCAGCGGCAGGTCGGGATATGCTTCGTCCAGCATTTGACAGATATATGCGACGCAATCGTCGAAAGGAGTACGCGGAAAATGATTCCAATCGTATCCGTTAGGCAACTGCTCGGTAATAAGTACAGCCGGACCATACTGTTTCAGTATCTGCCAGTAATAAAAGCCTCGAAGAAATTTTACTTCTGCCTTGTACTGACGTTTCAGACGGTCGGACAATTCGGGGCATTTGTCCACATTGTTTTCAAACACGAACGACGCCCGTATAGCTTTGTAGAACGGCTGCCACATGTTGTAGAGACCGGTAGAGGGGTTCCAGTTGCCGAGATTGACGCTGTATGTAGGATAAACATTCCACGACATATCGCACTCGTCGGATAATCCGAGCCATGGGTCAACATTTGCTCCCCATAAAGGCACCTGCGAATAGACATTATACAGATAAGCCTCCGTTTCGGCGCTTGATTTCCAAATCATTTCGTCTGTTTTCATGTCGTCCGGCTGCTTGTCGAGAAAATCGGAACAGCCGGTAATCATTACAGTTAGTATCAGTGATATACATTTACAATATTTCATAATTATGTGATATTTAAAGGTTTAAAATCTTACTCGTAATCCGATATTGAATTTCCGTTGCAGCGGATAGTTCTGACCGTTGCTGGTACCTGTTTCAGGGTCCCACATATCCCAATTGGAGAAGACAGCGGCGTTGTTGCAAATGAAATAGAGGCGTAACCATTTGGCTTTGAAGCCTTTAAGCCAAGCGGGATTAAAGTTGTATCCCAACTCTACATCAGCAAGGCGCAGGAAACTGCCGTCATAGATTGTTTTGGTAGATGTGCGCCAGTTATTCGACGATGTACCGTTGTAAAGTCGCGGATACTGTGCGTCTTGTCGTGGGTTTTCGACCGTCCAGCGATCTAATGCCTGAACGAACAGGTTTCGTTTACCGACGCCTTCGGCAAACGGTATATATGCGCCTCCGAGCGTATAGTTTACTCTCGCCTGACCGCGAAAGAAGAGGCCGAGGTCGAAACCGTGAAATTCAACCTGCGTACCGAAGCCGTAGTTGATTTCCGGCAGGCTCGAATATCCTATCGGTACTTCGTCATCGACTGTAATCTGACCGTCGCCGTTTATATCCCGATATTTGACGTCGCCCGGACGCACCTCGCCGAAAGTTTGTAACGGACTGTTTGCAATGTCGTCTTCATTTACGAAATAGCCCATATCGATAAGTCCGAAAATCTGACCGTATTTGTGGCCTGTCCGCATACGATAGTCGTAGTTTTTGGGTGCTTCGTCCTGAAAAATTATCTTGTCGCGGGCAAAAGTGAAGTTTCCATATACTTTGACGCTGCCGTTCTCAAAAGGCTGAAAGACGGAAGCCGTAGCATCGACGCCGCGATTGACCATCTCGCCGATATTGGCAAAAGGCGATGCGGGAAAGCCGGCAATGTCGGGAAGCGATTGACGCTGAACAAGTATGTCGGTACGTTGCTCGTGAAAAAAGTCGGCTTCAAGCGTTATCATGTTATTAAACATGTTCATTTCAATTCCGATGTTTTTTTTCAAACCTTTTTCCCACGTGAGATCGGATACTCCAACGCGGTTTTCGCCCGTTCCGCTTACCCATTTGGCATTTTCGCCGAAAACGTAGCCGCCGAGACCTCCTCCGTAGAGCGACAAGTATCCGTAACGTTCTCCGTTAGGTAACGCTTCGGAGCCAACAAGACCCATAGACCCTTTGATTTTCAGCATATTGATTATCTCTGCTATTGAACCGTCCCAAAACGACTCTCCTGAAATCAGATAGCCGCACGCAAAAGCCGGAAATAATCCGAAGCGGTTTTCTTTCGGGAAGTTTTCCGAGCCGTTATAGCCCAGATTAAATTCTCCGAAATATTTGTCTTGAAACGAATATGTGGCTCTCAAAGCGATGCCCTGACGGCGGTATGGCAAAGAAAGGATTGCCGACGCCGCCGCGCCGTTAACATAGTCTCGCTGATAATACATCGTCATTGCGCCTACACGATGGTCTTTCGACGCTCCGAAGAGCCGGTCGTATATCAGTTGTACTTTCATCTCTTTGGCTCTATTCGTGCTTACATCACGCGAATAACCGAGAAATTCCGTCCCCTTGTCGTTCTGACTTACTATTAACTCGCCCGTTTCGTCGTTTCGTCCGTTGACCATATATGTCGGAGAATTTTTCTGACGCTTTATAATAGTCTGATTATATGCGTCGAAAGAAAATGAGAACTTAAATTTCAATCCGTCGATGAGATCTTTCAAGTCCTGATTAAGGGCTATCTGCCCCATGAACTGGTTTCTGAACTCGGAGTTGTAACCGGAGCCGAAAAGTCGTTCTGCGGGATTTTTTTCGCCTACCTGTGTCGGCGCGCCCCAGCCCATGATATCTGCGCCGGTAACTTCGTTCTTGGCTATCGGCACTTTAACAGGATTGGCTATAGGCTGTGCCAACGACGACCAGTAGAACAACTCCTGTGCCGGCGTAAAATAACTGCCGTATATCGACTGGTATCCGACGCCGGGCGTTTGCAGGTCAAGTAAACTGCCGCCTACTTCCAAGTCAACCGTAGTAGTTTTGGTAAGGCTGATATCAACGTTACTGCGGTAGTTATAGCGTGATAGCGAGAGGTTTGATTTATAGTCGTTATCGGGACTGTCGCGAAGGTTGCCGTTCTCACCGATATACCCGAAACCTACAAAATACCGTGCTACCTCGCCACCGCCCGTTACGTTAACAGAAGCGTTGGTGTTGTTGGAAAATTTCTTGTATATCTCGTTGTACCAGTTTACGTTGGGATAAAGATACGGGTCTTCGCCCGAACGCGATTTGTTGATAAATTCCTGTGAATAGTTTTCTTTTCCGAAAGCTTCGTTATACAGCATGGCGTATTCCGGCCCTGCAAGAAATTGCGGCAGTCCGGGCAAGTCTGACATGCCGTGTTCGACTTTAAATTCTACCGACGGCTTTTGAACAACGCCCTTGCGCGTCGAAATCAATACTACCCCGTTAGCGGCTCGTGTGCCGTAAACGGCTGTCGCAGAGGCGTCTTTCAAAATAGATATCGATTCTACTTCTTCTACCGACAAGTCGTTCATAGTACGCTCTACGCCATCAACGAGTATCAAAGGATTGCGGTTGGAACTGAAAGTCGAAATACCTCGTATCCAAAAACTTGCGTCATCGTTACCTATCTCGCCCGTACGCTGCACCACAACAGCGCCGGCCATGCGTCCCGCAAGAGCGCTTGTCAACGAACGAACAGGTATCTTCAAATCGTTCATCGAGATATTCGATATGGCGCCTACAACGCTTACCTTGCGCTGGGTACCCATACCTACAACTACAACCTCGCCCAACAACGATGCGTCTTCTTTCATCACTATCTCAACCGAAGTCTGCACGCCGACCTTTATCGTTTGAGTTACAAAGCCGATGTACGAAAACTGCAACTCTTCATCTGCGCCCGCATCTATTGAGAAGTATCCGTTAGTGTCAGTCGTAGTTCCGCGCTGTGTGCCGGATACGATTACCGAAGAACCGGATAACGGTTGTCCGTCGCTGTCTAATACTTTTCCTTTTACCGAGTGTCGCGTCTGTGCGCCCGCTCCGACTACGGCCAAAAAGTACATAATAATCAAAAAGATGTTTTTGTTCAGCATATATGCAAATTTTAAAATTTTTTATTTCAGGCCGCAAAGATAATAAAAATTTTTAAGAACTACATCATAATTCGTAAATTTAACATTATTTAATATATCGGCGTGCGTCTTTCTCAATATGCTAACTATTTGATTTTGGGGATTTCAAGTTGCTTGCATATAACGTTTGCTAATAAGTCTTTGATTTCGCTGTGCCGCGGTACGGACGCAAAACATCCTGTAAGATCATTCTGATACCATGAATGATTACTGCCTTCACGCAACAGGGAACAATTATTTTCATGCAAATGCTTTATCAACCGGATACGTTTCATGCCAATTCCAATGTGCGCTGAAAATGTTTTTGCCCAACATACATCTGTCGCGTTTGTGTTCTTTTGATCTCCAACGCTTCAATGATACATTCCAGAAGATTAGTATTCAACTCTTCAAGCGATTGCGCCTGCGTAGCGGCTTCCGGTACTTCTTCGCATTGACCGACATACCAGCCATCTTCTGTTTGCGTAATTATTGCCGTATAATTCATTGTCGTAAAATTTTATTGTGGAAACCTCAAGAAATTAAGTTTTTCGAGGTTCCCTTGTTTTAATAATTCTGCAAAAGTAGCGTAAAATTTTGAGATTATACACAAACGCATAAAAATTTTCCCGGATTGCTTCGTACCTACCAATGACGAGTCCGCCTATCTATTTGTTTATGAGACTTTTGTGCCACTCGTCATTTTTCCTAATTTGTTTAGGGTTGGCTGAATGGTTTCTCGCAATGACGAATGCCCTGTCTCCTCGTCTCCTTGTAAACATAATGTAAACATAATGCAAACAATATGCAAATACTTTTTATTCTCCATAAGAGACTGATGATTACCCACTTCCGCTATCATTCCGGCTTTGAGAACTATTATTTGATGAGCTTTGCGGACGGTACTCAAACGGTGGGCGACAACTATCACCGTTCGGTTTTCAAACACATTATTAAGCGCCTTGACAATTTT
>JAITHS010000368.1 GCA_031279875.1 Tannerella sp. | reverse complement strand
TTTTCTCGGTTTCGTTTCCATTTGCATAATTTTTTTTGACACCCGCAAATGTACGATTTTTTTTTGAATCAAAAAAAAGGTTGTATCTTTGCGGCAAATTCAATTATTATGACAACAAGAATTAAGATACTAATAATGATGATATTGTTCTGTTTTTCCTGCAAAAACGGAGTGCGAACCGACGAAGTAATTCCGGTATCCGACATTGAATTTGAAAACAGGTTGAACGTTTCATACCGCGAAATTAAAACAGACTTTCTGCTTTCATTTCCGGTAAACATCACTCTCACTGCCCGTAATTTCATCATACAAGACGGTCGAGGGCATGATTTTTATTATCACATAATTGACAGAGATTCAGGCATATTAGTGAAAGATTTCGGAATGAAGGGACAAGGTCCGCAAGATCTGCTATTCGTAAACTGGAATCCGTTTTATAATCAAATTTGAGTAAAAGTATAAAAGTGTTTGACTGGTCGGGAAATCCCGTTATTGAATATAACACGGACGTAGATATGCGATGTCTGGCGGTAGATGAAAACGAAAGAAAAATTTATGCTGTCGCATTTAAGGAAAACAAGGAGTTTTTTTTGATCAGTATTGATATGCATAATTTATAACAGTATGACATGGAAAAAAATCGCGAATGCCCTGTACGTTAACGCCCTCGCAATTAACTATCAATAAGCATCAGTGCTTCATCGCGGAGTTGGGTGGGGAGGTTTATGCCGCGAAACGTCAGGCTACACATCCAGCCGGAAACGTCTTTGGCGAGCATGGAATACAGGACTTCTCGAAACTCTTCAACAACATCGTCGGGATATGTGTCGTCGGCGATACCGCGATAGGCGTCAAGATGTTCATCGTCGTAGTATTCGACGATGTTGATATTTTTCCGGCCATAGCGTTCGCATACGGCATGAGCGCCGCAGCAGTCGGCAGAACGTGACGCGGTAGAGGCAGAACGCGACGAAGCAGAGGTATCAAAAGATGCTGCGCTTTTATTGCCAAACAAACGTGTGGCAATCCATACCGCTAATCCTAAAACCATCAAACTTCCTAATAACCAGTACATAATCAAGCAATATTTTGCGGCATAAGAGTAAAGCCCGCAGTTTGGAGATGGCACCAAAAATCGGGGTAACTTTTTGTTACAACATCTTCATTAATAATAAGTATATTTTCAAACCCCATCGCCGCAGGAGCGAAAGCCATAGCCATGCGGTGGTCATTATAAGTCGAAATACACGGGTTGACAGGTACGCAGAGATATTTGCCGTCCCATTCCAAAATACTGTCTTCAACGATATGAAGCTTTACTCCGAGTTTGTACAGTTCGTTTTGCAACGCTTCGAGGCGGTTTGTTTCCTTAATAACAAGGCTTTGCAAACCCGTAAGACGAAACGGCACACCTTTCACGGCACATGTTACGGCAAGCGTTTGAGCAATATCGGGACATGGCAAAAAATCATACTCAAAAAATTCCGGCACTCGGCACGGATATTTAAAAATCGTCGTATCGGAACCGTCATTAAAGACTGTCTTAACGCCGAATTGCTCGAAAATCTTCGCCACAACAGCATCGCCCTGCGGACTGTTTTCGGTCAAGCGCCGGAACGAAACCTCAGCGTCGGGATCTTTGCTTAACGCCACCATCTCATACCAGTAAGAAGCAGCGCTCCAATCGGCTTCTATCGTCAGCACGTCGCTGTTGCGATACTCTTGATTAGGAATATAAAACATGTTGCCTTCCTGCATAACGTCCACCCCAAAGCGACGCATCATATTAATAGTCAGGTCGATATAAGGGCGTGATATAATCGTTCCTTTGAGATAAAGCCTCAACCCTTGCGTCATACGCGGAGCAATCATCAGCAGAGCAGAGATAAATTGCGAACTGACGCTACTGTCAATAGTTATCTCGCCGCCCGAAAGTTCGCGACCGAAGATATGCAACGGCGCAAAGCCCTCCTTTTCGAGGCAAACAATATGCGCTCCGAGCGTACGCAGGGCGTCAAGCAACGCACCTAACGGGCGCTGTTTCATCCTCTCGGAACCGGTCAGAATGTGAACCTCGTCCGACTGCGCAAAAAAAGCCGTCAGAAAACGCATCGCCGTACCTGCCGCGTCAATATTTACCGTATATTCCGGTTTCGATAAAACATGAAGCAAAACATCAGTATCATCACATTTTGCAAGATATTTCAACAACGTTCTTTCGGGACATAATTCATTAATTATCAACGCTCTGTTGCTGACACTTTTAGATGAAGGCAAATCTACTTCGGCATGGAACCGATCGGGCGCTGTTATCAAATAATCCATAAAATATTTTCTTATAAAATGCAAAAGTATAAATTTTTTTAAAATTTTTTCTCTTTTTCTTTCACATATCAAAAAAAATTATTATTTTTGCGCCCTCAAAAGCATACAATATGCTCGACAAAACATGACACAAACAAACGAAAATATTATAAATAATCAAAATTAACGACATCTATGAACAAGAAAATTTTTCTGCCATTATTGGCAACAGTTGCAATCATTGCATTCTCGGCCTGTTCGGGTAAACTCACGCCCCTTGCCGACAACTACATCAAGGCTGAGCCTCAACCTCTTGAAGCTATCGGCGGTAAAGTGCCGGTAACTATCAACGCCACTTTTCCGGCTAAATGGTTTAACAAGAACGCCGTAGTTACCGTAACGCCCGTTCTTCGCTACGAAACAGGCGAAACATGGGGAACTTCCTACTCGTTTCAAGGCGAAAAGGTTAAAGCCAACAATCAGGTAGTCAACTACAAACAAGGCGGTAACGCTACTATGCGCACCACTTTTGACTACATCCCTGCAATGCAAAAATCGGATTTGTATCTTACTTTTGACGCCAAAATCAAAGGCAAAACAGTAAAACTGCCCGACATTAAAATTGCAGAAGGCGTTATCGCTACCTCCGCTCTTGCTGACGCCGCTACCGCTACTCCCGCTATCGGTGCCGACAAGTTCCAGCGTATCATCAAAGAAGCTTATGACGCTAATATTCAATTCCTTGTAAACAGGGCTGAACTGCGTTCCACCGAATTGAAGAAACAGGAAATCGCCGACTGGCAAAACCTTGTTGACAACGCCAACCAAGCTCCTAACCAAAACGTATCGGTAGAGATTTCGGCATACGCATCTCCCGAAGGCGCTTTTGATTTCAACGACAAACTGTCTCAAAATCGCGAAGGCAACACCAAAACTTATCTCGACAAAGAGTTGAAAAAACGCAAGATAGAAGTACCTATTGATGCCAAATATACGGCAGAAGACTGGGACGGCTTTCAGGAACTCGTTTCCAAATCAAACCTGCAAGACAAAGAACTCGTTCTGCGCGTATTGTCGATGTACAAAGACCCCGAACAGAGAGAACGCGAAATTAGAAATATCTCTGTCGTATATCAAAACCTTGCAGATGAGATACTTCCGCAACTTCGCCGTTCACGTTTGACCGCTAATATTGAGATTATCGGCAAATCGGACGACGAAATATCTTCGTTAGCAAAAAGCGCTCCCGGTCAACTCACCATCGAAGAACTGCTTTATGCCGCTACACTGACCGGCGATAACACCGCCAAAGAAACTATCTACACCAAAGCAAGCGGCCTCTTCCCTAATGACTATCGCGTGTGGAACAATATCGGTATGCAACGCTATCTGGCAGGCGACTTCGATAAGGCCGGCGAAATGTTCAACAAAGCCAAATCAATCAAAGATAACGGCGCTACTAACGTCAATCTCGGACTTCTCTCCTTACTTAAAGGCGACCAAAGCAAGGCACAACAACTGCTCGGTAGCGCTTCCGACGTTCCCGAATTAGGCGAAGCTCTCGGCTTGCTCTATCTCCAACAGGGCGAATATGCCAAAGCAGTAAGCGCATTTGCAGGCAGCAAAACAAACAATGCTGCTGTGGCTCAAATACTTACCAAAGATTATAATGCCGCAGCCAAAACGTTAAGCGGCGTTAAAAATGCCACCGCTATTACCGACTATCTGAAAGCTATCGTATCGGCTCGCACTAACGACAATACCGGCGTAGTAAGCAACCTTAAAAGCGCTATCGCCAAAGACCCATCATTAGTAAAGAAAATAGCCGCTGATCTTGAATTTGCCAAGTTGTCAGGAAATGCATCTTTCCTTGACTTATTAAAATAAAAAAGTTTTTACATATCGTAATTTTTTTTTGAAGGCGCATTGTCGTATGACAATGCGCCTCTGTTTTGCCCAAAACCCTTGCAGCGGTTTTTAACCCTGCAAGCGGTTTCAGTGCTACAACTTACAGAGGGCGCAATCAAGTGTCGTCCCATGCGGGACTATTGTTGATATGATGACTACTCTCTCCGGAGACTAAAGTCACCGGTTAATAAAGTGGCGTCCCTGCGGGACTGCGTGGTACATGTCCGTTAGTGGTTAGTGATTAGTGGTACCACGTCATTACGAGGACGTTCACGTACAGGGCATTCGTCATTGCGAGGAACGAAGCAATCCAGCGTATTTCCTGTTTTCTGGATTGCTTCGTACCTCGCAATGACGTGGTACCACTAACCACTAATCACTACCAATGACGGACGTAAGCTCCAAACCGCTTGCAGGGTTTTTCAACCACTGCAAGGGTTTGGGACAGGTACGGTTCTTTTCAACCACTTGCATGCAGCCCCCTTTCTGCTTTCTGCGTTATGCATTCTCTTTTTTAGAGTTTTGTAAATGTCTGATTCCGGCGTCCCGAAGCGTTTGACTTGCTATCATGGGAATAGTGAAATGCAGGCTTAATAATCTGCATTTTGCGGGTCGAAATTCGTCCAGCCTTTTGTCCAGTTGTCGGCGTCGGCGTCGCTTCTAAATGCGCCGATATAATCTACTACTTCAAAGCCGGTGAGATCGGCAAA